>CACVAY010000111.1 GCA_902727985.1 uncultured Thiotrichaceae bacterium
TTTAAGAGAGATTGTGGTTTTTTGATTCTAAAAAAGCAAGGAAGCTATAACCAAATAGCTCCTTATAATTTGTTAATTAATCAAAAACATCTTTAGTGAAATTGTTGTACCAACTATACGCATATTGCACATCTACTTTACGCTCATCATCTGACGCCGCTATAGGTGACATTCCACCAGCATTAGTAATCTTCTGGATAGATTTACCATCATCAGCTGTTTCATAAACAGCAACGATCGAAATGGCATAATCATCACCAACAACGCTATAACAGCCATTGGTAAATGAAGCCCTTTCTGGCTGTCTTCCATTCAGCATTGCAGATACAGCCAATGCGCAAGCTTTTGCCTCTGAGTTTGCTGCAAATCCTGACTTGGGTAATGGGTCGGCATTCGAAGCATCACCAATCACATGAACATCAGAAATCAAAGTCGATTCAAAGTTTGCAGGATTAATCGGGCACCATCCACTATCATCGGTTAAGTTCATAGCGAATGCAATCGTTCCTGCTTTTTGCGCAGGAATAATATTCAGCACATCTGCCTGATGTATCATGCCATCTGCGGTGGTAGCTGTCTTATTCGCAACGTCTAACCCCGTTGTTAAATTATCAGCACCCGATACCCGTTCGATCATGCTGTCATTGGTTCCGTACCCATATAACTCCATCCAACCCTCTTCAAATAAGGGTTGTTTTGCGAATGCACTTTTGGGGTCAAGAATAAGAATTTTTGATGCTGGTTTATGTTTTTTAAAGTAATGCGCTACTTGGCTGGCTCTCTCGTATGGTGCAGGTGGGCAACGATAAGGGTTAGGTGGAGCAGCCATTACAAAAGTACCTCCGTCGTCCATCGCTTCTAGTTGATTTCGCAACGACGTTGTTTGTGTGCCTGCTTTCCACGCGTGATGTACTGATGTTGCGGCAATATTTTCATCATAGCCTTCGATCAAGTCATATCTAAAACCAATCCCTGGTGCAACGACACATCGATCATAGCTAATATTGGCGCCACCAGTGGTTGTAATGATTTTCGCTTGGCTATTTAACCCAGTTACTTCATCAATTAATACTTCAATGCCATACTTACGACGTAAATCATCATAAGTAAAAGCCAAGGAAGATAACTCCCGACCTCCCCCTAAGACTTCATTACTCATGTAACACGTGTGATAAGTCGCATTTTTTTCGATAATCGTCACACGAATTGATGGATCTGCTTTTTTAAGATATTTAGCAAATGTAGCGCCTGCTGTACCACCACCTACAACAACCACATGGGCATCAGCGCCCCAACTTTTTGCAGGTATGCCAGATAGCATCACCATGCTGCCAGCTACAACAGATTTCAGAAAATGTCGACGTGAATTCGTTTTCATAGATATACCCTAGACCTGAATTCCGGTTGAAAGTGATGGATCAAAGAGTGGCAATGTTTCCGCATTAAGATCATAACGCTTCGAAAATTCATGATCCTGAATACCCAGTAAACTCCTGAGTGCTTGATGGACATGTTTGGGACGCAAATAAATTCCTGACTCATTGTCCACTTTCAGCGTGGTGGGGTCGATTTTCTGACGCTGATGTCCACTACCGCTTGCTCCCACAATACGATTCGCCCATGGTGCATTCTTCATCATGACAATGTCATGCCCAACAGACCAATGATCCTTACCATTATTGGCATTATAGTGAGGAGTGCGACCGACATCGGAGGTAACGTGTACGATCAAACGATCAGCCAGCCCCATGTTATCAGCCTTCGTCCATAGATAATCGAGACTACGTGTCATATTGACCAATGCATTCGTGTGGCGATTATCATGATCACCATGAGTATCCCAACCACCCGTTGAGAAACTTGCAGTAGCTGTCATTCCTGCAGCAGCCATAGCAAGAAACAGATGCAAACCACGTACTTCACCGCGGTTATCACCCTTCAGATCCTGCCTATCCAAGCTATCAGGAAGAAAACTTCCTAGCTGCTCTAGCTCCGATGTACCTAATCTTGCCACGTCTAATTCGTTGAGTTTTTCATGCCAACGCGGCAGGTTCTTGTGGTATTTTTTTTGTGCTTTAAGGCGTTCTTGCTTATATTTTTGCAAGATATCCATATGAGACTTCGCATAGACAGTCTTATCAGTTCCACCAAAATTCGGATTGCTCAAGGTACGAATAAGATTTTCATCGGGTAATGCAGTAAAAGGCGCCATGCCTTCGTTTCCATCAAACCCACCCGCACGAACAAATGGCATCGGCGTACCAGATGCTGAAATCGCGGCATACAATTCATTGAGAGATGTATATCCCCCCATCAAATTACCTGTATTACGATGACGGGTAGCTGCTGCATGCCCATTTGTTTGTAGATCAATACCATTAACAACCAGCATAAAATCTTTGTACTTATCGAAAAACTGACCGTTTTCTGCCATGGGAGCATAGCGAAGATTGCCTGCAACACCAGCTTTTTGCGTATCTGCCCAATGATTTATAGACGGGTTCTCTCTTGGGTCACCAAAAGAGCTATGATCCCAGCCCCCACCAGCGTGCATGGTTAGGAAAATCTTACCATTAAACAAACCATCCGCTGCATGCGCTTGCATGTAAATAGTGGGTAATGCGCCCGTTAAACCGAGAGCCCCTGCTAACTTTAAAAAGTCTCTTCTTTGCATTCTGTCTGCCCTCTGTTCACTCTATTCGTATAGGAATTTTGCATCTGTCATCAAATACATAAGCACAATACTCCAAGCACGTTTAGCACGTGTTGGATCTTCCCAGTCTCTATAGAGTCGACAAGTCTTTTCGCCATCAGTGGCATCATCAGCCCATACTTCCTTAAACAGGTTATAGGTACGTGTTACTTCTTCGCTATCTACAGCCAAGTCCTCATCCAGCAAATGCTTGTGCAGGAATTGCACATTTGCACGAATTCTCTCTTCACCCAGCGTCTGACTCTGTGAACCTGGCAACAGGACTCTGAGATAAGCGTCATCCGCGAAAGAGTCATTATTTACATGGCTGCTCAAACGTCGCCCTTGGATGTGGAAGCGAACATTTCGTGTCTGAATTGGGAATAAGACATAGTTATGATTCGTCTGCCATTTCCCTTCTTTACCAATCAGCATTTCACTAGCACCCAGTTCAGTACCATCTGCTGTATGGAAAGTTAGATAAACACTTGCTTCGTCATTGTTACGTGACCATCCTCTGAGTGATGCACCATATAGAGCCTGTACTTCTCCTTGATCTATCTCCGTTGCCCATGTTGAAACATCAACCTGCTGATAGATACGTCCTAAGGCTGTTTGGTCTGAACAAATGCCACCAGGGTTAAATATCTTTTCACCCGATTTGATAGAAGGCCCACCTTGACAACCTCTTGGACCAGAAAGTATACGTACCGAGCCCGTTTCTAATGTCCAGCCCGTCATATCGTTTTCTGCACCAGGATTAATCAAAAGATTATTTTCAGATTGATCAACATCCTCATAGGCAGGCGTATCGCTAGTTTCAACATACTTGAAGAGTTGACGTGCATCCGAGCCTTTTCTGAATTCTTCATGTGTAATACTACAGCTCATTTCAACCGCCATTCTCTCTGGAATTTGGCTCATCAAACTGTTCATTTTTGAATTCGGATTAGACTGTAAATTTCCGCCATCAAAACCACCATAGAATAAGCCCATACGGTCTCTCCAAACTCGATCGTCAGCAAAGTTTCTCCATTCGAACCCTGTCAATGATTTCATCTTTCGATTGAGTTCTTCTGGCGTCAACAAACGATTCAAACCAAAGGCTTCTGACTCATTTGCTTCAGTCGAAGCACCAGCTCTAAACAATGGTGTTGCAACCATATCAACCAATAGATCTTTCACATTCCAGGCACCGTTACCGTGATCTTGCGTGAGACGACCTGCCAATATATCAAACACCGCATCCTGGTCATTAAAGGCCTGCAACTTCTGCGCATAATCACTCGTGGTCGGATCCATCGGAGCACTTAGCGGCTCACGCTTGAAGAGTGCGCGATACCAGAAATAAACAGTACCTTTGACGAAACGTGGGTCGGCGGTTAGCGACTGTCCTAACCACTGCAAACTATCATTACTTCCTTCTATTTCAAGCATCTGGAGTGAAGGTGTCTTCAGCTTGACATAGATATCATCTATAAAGGCATCTAGGTATTTATCAGCATAACGATAAGATGAACGCTGGCCACGAATGGTGACACGCAAATTTCTTGTGCCTTCTGGAAGTACTTGCTCATCAGTTAGGTTTTCCCAACGCCAGTTTCGTTTATGGCTAAGTACATTCGATGTACCTAAAGTTGCTCCATCTGCTGCCAAGAATTCTACCCATAGAGACGGCGTGTCCCGATAGTTTAGGGTTCTTACATAAGCACCAAATTGTACAGAACTCTCACCAGAATCAATCGCCACAACATTGTCAGAAACATCAATTTCCTGCGTTGCAACTGTTTCAGCAAGCTCTTCTGTACACCCACCAAGCTTGAAGGCATTGCCACGCAGCTCATCAACTGCACGTTCACACGTTGCTTTACTAACCGCACTTAACGTACCAGTCGTAACATTCCATGATTCAGCTTGATTCTCTGCATCTCCATTTTTAACTAGGTTGTCTGAGACCTCCCAGTTTTGCTTAGCAAAGTCTGCATAGCCCCCTGGCATTTCAACATTATTTAAGCCCGGCTTGAACATATCCCGATACCACGTGTCACCATTTTGATACCAACGCTGGTTCTCGTGATTCCTTGCATAGTTACTGGACTTATAAGCATTAGCTAAAGCATCCAGACTACCTCGCTGCCCATTGAAGTTTTGGTGATATCGGTTACGGTTACCCCAGTTTTGGAATGCTCCAGCTACTGGTTCCATGACCGTATGACAAACCAAACAATTAGGGTTCTCCATCGTTGGCACCAGATAACTATCATTTTCGCTATCATCAATAGGACGAGCTGCTAAAGCCTCGATATCAACACCGAGGAATTGTTTGAACACCATCGCAGAACGATGACGATTTCGGTTCGTATCTGTCGTTGGGAATCGAGATAACCATGCATTGGTCGTTAATACACCCGCATGAGGGAATGCCTTATCACCAAGACGAGCTGATAATCTTGCGATTCTTGATGGCAACCGCTCCTCACTATCCAAGAGGTCAGCAAAACTACCAGAAATTGGTGTTGCCCCCAGTGTCTTAGCCAGAGCTCCATTTAGAACTGTGTAATCAGCTGTTAGTGATTCAGTCCAAGGACGATCCTTGTCAACAATGTGTTGCAATAAATAAACAGGCTCTTTCTGGATGCTGTTATTCACAAGACGTCGTTCAGCACTGCTCAGCTGTCCAAGCATGGGGTAATCTTCTTCTCGTATACCCTCACCTGATCCAGCTCTAGCAGCCCCATTACTCAAGAAAGTTTCATGAGCAGCACGATAAACAAACTTATCAAGCGCTTTTTCCTCTTGCATCATGCTACGCAAAGTTTCACGGAAACTTTCTTCGGTAGTTGCCTTCGCCAACTCTTCTTCTGTCGGAACACGCCCTAGCAACAAAATAGCGGCTTTACGTAAAGTTGAAGAGAAATCTAACAATTCGATACCTTCTGGCGTCACATCATCGGTTGTTAACGATGCCGTAATGGCTTGGGTAATTTCAGAACGATTGCCCGCAGCATCAACTGCAATAATCGTGTACTCATAATCACCGGGCATTAAGCCACTATCAGTAAATGCATTAAAGCTTGTTGTACCAACGAGGACACCATCTCGGTAAATTTCGTAATAACTGATATTCCAGTCATCATCAGAGTCCATCCAGGTTAGCGTTACGCTATCAATAGTTGTTGCCGCAACATCGACACCGTCAACAACATCTGGAGCAGCAGTATCAGCGTCAATACTCGCATAGTATTCTGCTAAGGCTTCTATACCATTCTCACCTTGGTTTTGTTGAACGGTGGTCAATGCATTAAGCATGGACTGAGGTGCAGTGCTCTGACCTGTCACATAATCTTTCAAGGTTTGGTGTAAATACGTTTTCCACTGCCCCGCTAACCGTGTTCCTGTTGATGCAAGATCACGACCACCATTACTGTGACATGTTGAACAGTTCTCTTGATGGATAGTCTGTCCCAGACTGACCAAGCTATCATCAACGACTTGCTCACCAACCGTATGCAATTGTGTGGCAAAGTAAGCTGCAACTTCCTGCAACTGAGCATCCGTATAACCTTTTGCTATGCGTTGCATAACTGTTGATGCACGGCGACCTTCTTTATAATCAATCATCGTTTTATACAAATACTGCTGACCAAAACCGGAAATTGTCGGTGTTGCTGGGCCACGACTTGAACCTTCAGTACCATGACAACTTGCACAGTTATGAACTAACGAGGCAACCTGTATAGAACTTTCGGCACCTGAACCTGTATCTTCGTTCTTACAATTTTTTGGATGGTTAAAACGATCTAGCATCGTTGCTATTTGCTGATACTCCACTGAATCAACGGCTATTTGTGTCCCACCACCATGCGCAGTCTGACCTGACATCTTATTAAGAATGATAGAGGTTCCTAAACTGTCATTCAGTGTTCCCAACACATTCATATTACGTGTTGTAGCATCTTGGCCTGTCGTCAATACAAACTGCGTGTTTTGAGCAATTTGTCCTGCGGTGTGACAACTCGAACACACATTCATTGATGGTTCAACATTCTCAACATAATACTGCTGATCAGCTTCACAAAGCCCTCCAACTCCAGACGTTACTGCATTGCTTGCTAGGGAAAGATTTGCAGATGAATCTTGCGCTTTGACGGTATAGACGTAAGTAACCCCCTGTTGAGCGCTGGTATCAACATATTTCGTAAACTTGGTTTGTGCTAACAACCGCCCGTCACGCATAATTCGATACATGCTAACCCCGACATTATCGATAGCAGCATCCCAACTTAATTCAACATCATTTCCATCTGTATCACTTCGTAAGTTTGTTACTGCACTAGGCGCAGTATTATCGCCTGACAAAACGGTAATCGATGCTGATGAGGCTGATTCATTCCCAGCATTATCGCGCGCGATAACACTGTAGGCATAAGTCACATTCTCTTGCGTGGTCATATCTACATATGCGCTGCTCGTAGACTCGCCCAATGGTTGCCCATTACGAGTTATCTGATACTTGCTAACACCCACGTTATCCGCTGATGGCGTCCAATTGAGCTTTATACTACCTTCAGATTGCGCTGTTGCTACCAAATTAGTTGGTGCTGTTGGTGCAGTTCCATCACCACTAATCATCGTTACTGATGCAGAAGGTTGAGAGCGATTGGCTGAAGCATCGACTGCAATGATCTGGTATTGATATTGACCAAAACTACTCAGCTGACTATCCACATATGTTGGACTTGCAACATCCGCAATTTTCTTCTGATCACGCCACACCTCATAAGAAACAACCGCAACATTATCACTTGAGGTATTCCACCCAATTGAAATACTCGTCGCTGTGGTACTTAATGCTGCAACACCAGTCGGCTGTGAAGGAGCAATCGTGTCAGCTACAGTGACCGAAAGCTGATTAGCATCTGATTCTTTACCATTTGGCCAAACGGCTGTCACTTTATAATTGTAAGCAGTCGCAACAGTCACATGACTATCTTGGTACCCGCCTGAAGTAACAGATTTCAGTAAAACATTATCACGATAAACATTGTAGGATGTGATCAAAGCATGTGGCGTCCATGACAAAGTAACACCCGCCTCAGAATTAGCGGTCACTTTTAAGTCTTTTGGTGACGCTGGTTTTCCTAACTGCTCCGCTTTCCAATTTGCTTTGGCGACCGCATTCCCACCTGCTTCAAAATACTCGACAACAATTCGACGTATACCACCTTCCAAGAAGATGCGCTTACTATGCGGATTTGCACCTTGATATTTCCATGATTCGAGTATGGGAGTGCCATCAACAAGCAATTTAAATCCATCATCAGTACTGATATTGAAGGTGTATTCCCCTTCAGCCAAGTCAAAGTCACCTACCCAACGAGTAGAGAAATTATCTCGAGACACATTGGGAATAGGTGAACCACCACCCCAATTATGATTAATCTCACTCTCCAGCAAAGTATCAACTAATTTGCTTTTATCAAGATCCTTTCCTGAATAGAAACTTGCACAAAATTGCCCTTGGGGAACATTATTTGCACAATCTGGCGCTTCTTCCCAGAAGGCTTTTGCAACAGCCCGCCCCCAGTTTTCACGATACTCAACCGTTACCTTATGCATACCTGCTGTCATAGTTTTCAGTTTGCGTTGATCACCGTACCAAGGCCATTTACGATTCCATACATCAATGATAACTTCATCATCAACTAAAATTCGCATGCCATCATCAACATCTTCAGTACGGAAACGGTAATGCGCATCCTTAAATGTCATATTTCCAGTCCAACGCACCGTAAAGTTATCTCTATTCACATACGGTGATGGCGAATCATATTTCCAATCATTCTGTATCTCTTCAACGAACATGACATCCACGGGGACACCACTGAAGTCCTTATTATTGAAGAATTCTGCACAGAACTGTCCTGCTGGTACATCGCTACATGAGAGTAACTTTTCCCATGAAAGCTTGGCTTTGGCATAACCACCGCCTTCGTAGTATTCCATTTTGATGTCATGAAAGCCTGCTGTCAGTGGGATAATAATTTCTTGGGGAGCACTACCACGATAGCGCCATTGATCATACACAATCTCATCATCAATCCATAAACGTACACCATCGTCCGTCGTCAGATTGAAACGGTAATCGCCCGCTTCAAATTTATGTTTACCCCTCCAACGAACCGAGAAATTATCTCTTGGCATAAAGGTATCAGGAGCACCATATTCCCATGTGAAATCAATATTCTGGGTTTGTGACACATACTTCGCTAAGATCTGTCCGTTATTATCCAATTTTTTGCCTTCATACATTTCCATACAGAAAACATTCTCAGGTGTTGTTGCACAATCAGATATTTCAGCCCATGTGAGTTTAGCGTTAGCATTACCATAATGTTCAATGGTTTCAACTTTAACCGTGTGTGTACCCGCTGCAATTTTTACAGCACGGTTATCCTTACCTTTCCAGTACCAATTTCGCTTCCAGTTATCGATGACCAACTGATCATTAATCCAAACACGCATACCATCATCAACTGATGCATTAAAGTTGTAGTACGCGTCATTGAATGCAAACTTCCCAACTGAACGAGTAGTAAAACGGTCTTTATAAACACCTATTGTGGGTGCTTTATTTGTCCAATCAAAATTAATTGCCGATGACATCATCGTATCAATAGCAGAACCACTTAATTCGCGATTATCAAAAATTTCCGTACAAAACTCTTCACTTGGAACAACGCTACAATCAGGCGCTTTTTCCCAGAAAACTTTCGCTTTCGCACTCCCCCAATTCTCTCGATATTCAACTTCAATCTTATGCTGGCCTGCCGATAACGGAACCAGCACTTGACGCTTTCCGTAATGAGGCCATTTTCTTGTCCAGATATCGAGAACCATCTCACCATCAACGTTGATTCGCAATCCATCATCAACATCAGTTAAGAAACGATATAAACCTTTTTCAAAATTATCGACAGCCACCCAACGCGTGGAAAAACGATTACTGTTCACTTGATCAGTTGGGCTTGCATCTCCCCAATCGAAATCGATCTTGTCAGTCATTTGTATATCCGCGACCGACCCCGTTAAGTTATTGGTATTAAAGAATGTGCCACACACCTGTCCTGGTTTTGCTTCTTCACAAGATGCAATTTTGTTCCAGTTCAGATGAGCTGCTGCATTAGCACCTCCCTCAAAATATTCAAGTTTTATATGATGATAGCCTTCTTCCAATGGCACAATAACTTGATTTTTGCTTTCTCTTTGATAGCGCCACTTATCAATCAACAATTTCTCATCAACAAAGAGTTTTACACCATCATCGGTTGAAGTTTGGAAACGATAATTACCCGCTTCAAAGAAGTGTTGGCCTGTCCATCGAGCAGAAAAATTATCTTTCCATATCAATTCTGCTGGTGCGTTACTTTTCCAATCATTATTAATTTTTTCAACTTTCTTTAAATATCTTGGAAAAGCCTTTTCATTTTCTAACTTATGCAAGTCTCGTGAAGGGAAAAGCTCCATGCAAAAAGCATCTTTCACTCCATGACTACATTCCTCCAGATACTCCCAATTCACCTTCGCTTTTGCTTCCCCTCCAGATTGGTAGTACTCGACTTTTACCGTATGTTCACCTTTGCTAACAGGTACAATGCGCTGATCTTTGTAATAAGGCCACTGACGACGCCACGTATCGGAGACTAACTCATCATCAATCCAGATGCGCATACCATCATCTGCATCAACGTTGAATTGGTATTTGCCCGTTTCAGGAAAATCAAATTTCCCTATCCATCGCACCGAATAATGATAATCTCGAATACTATGCAACGGTTTCTCACGGGACTTCAGATCAAGATTAATTTCTGATTCTAAATTTGTGCGATCAGGTTCACCTTCAAAACCCTGCTTTTGATTAAAGTAACTTGCGCAGAACTGACCATCTGGTATGCCCGAACAGTCATTCGACTTTTCCCAGCGTAAAGTTGCCGTTGCACTGCCGTAATTTTCGTAATATTCAACTTTTATTAAATGCTTGCCAGCAGCGAGATCAAGGTCACTGTAATACTCAGTAGTTCCCTGGTTTTTCCAACTGGAAATAATCTCTTCTTCATCTACCCATACCCGAATACCATCATCAGTTGAACTGATAAAGCGATACGAGCCCGCTTCCAAGTTAAACTCACCCTGCCATCTTGCTGAGAAAAGATTAGTTGGCACAATGCCTGGTTCAGGTGAACTCCCCCCCCAATAGAAATTTATCTTTTCATCAATACGCTTGTGAATCGGTTCACCTTGAAGAGCAATACCATTAAAGAACTCGGCACAGAATGTATCTTCTGGAAGAACAGAACAACTATTTTCAGATTTTTCCCAGCTAACATCCAACTTCGCCCCTGACACTATAGCTTGTTCAACACGTATCAGATGATTTCCTGCCGTCATTCGCTGGATTATTTTCTGGTTATTATCTGTGCGAGTACTGTTTTCATCAAAAACCTGTTCATCATCAATCCAAACCGAAACTTGCCCTTTGCCGTAATCGATATTAAAGACATAAGACCCGTCTTCAAAAAGATAACTGCCTTCCCATCGCATGGTTAATGCATCACTGGCAATTAGGCCTTCAGGTGAAACAAAATTTGCCGCATCAAATGAAATACCGTCTGTATTTTCGATAAACGCGAGATCATCACTATTGGCAACACTTGCGCTAAGTACAGAAACACAAACCGATTCAGACGCTGAGCAACTTAGCTGTTGAATATCTAGCTGCACTGCTGCTTCAGCGGATAGATCAGCATATTCAAGACGTATCTGTGTTTCACCTTCAGGAAGTGTCAGCAATTTCTCTGTTACTCGTGATGCCTGGGCCTGATCTCCCCAGTGATCAATGGCTAATTCGCCATTTATCCACAACCTTGCAGCATCATCATGCGTTAAAGAAAAACGGTAATCGCCACCATTCAAGTCATGATTTACTGAATAATGAAGTGAAAAGCCATCAAGACCAGTCGCAGTGCCAGTACCTGACTCTCCCCAATCCTTTTTAAAAAGCGTTTGTTTTGTTGCCAAATTCTGTAATTTATTGATACTCGACTCAATAGTCATCAGTGGCGCAACAACACTAGATGCCGTATTAAAATATGCCAAACAATCATTCAATACCTCAGGGTCTGAACACCCATCAGCTGTTGATTGCGCATCTTGCTCTATCCACACACCAAGGTCTGAAACCGTTTTTCCCTGATTAACAATGGATGAAGAAGGAAAAGTAATTCGCTGATTGGCTATGCTAATTTTTGCTGGCGATTCAGAATCAATAGTAAATTCTTCATCTGTTTTGGTTAAACGCCAGATCCATTTATTCTGGCTTAAACCCACTGAAAGCACATACGGTGTTTGCCAATCTAATAATGCATCAACGGAGGACTGGAATGAGTTGTTTCCAATAACAACATCCAGCTCTTCAAATGTCTCATTAACAATCTTATTATCCGAATCAGTACCTTCTTCATTATTTAGTAAAAACTGATCAATACCTGTTAATCCCGCATGAAACAGAAACTCCTGATAATAATCAGTCGACTGTTGTTTAGCATCAATAACGGGATGAATCTCAAAGACTGAACCAAGTGCCATTGCACGTACACGATCAACATCACGACGAAAAGTATTAGTATCATTAAGTGGGTAACTAGTATCTCCCACCATAATCTCAGCTTGTTCTACTTCCCCACCAAGTTCACGACTTTGGTGTGTGCCTACGGTTTCCCCATCTGTGAAAGCATAGCCAGACTCGGGAAGAGGAAATGAGTGATTCTGGTTATAATAATTATTTGCGGAAACACTGACATTAGGGAAATAAGAAACAATAGGTTGGTAGAATGACTCATTCAGATAGCCAGCCACTCTATCCTTCATAACCGCATCCCACTTGAGCTGTTTTGCTGCTTCGTTAGTGGCATACATTTCTGCAAGATTTGTGAACCCCAATTGCGTTGCAACTTCGGCAAATCGACTATCGCTTTCAATTTTCCCCAAATACTCTTCCAGTGACCCTGATTGCTCTCCAGCCAGCTTAATATCTTGGGCACTTAACTGAATACCTCGATAATTTAAGGCAACAAGATCCACCTCACCTTTCTGCTCTTTATATTTTTTGAAAAATGCATCAACAACGGATTTAACCTTCGCACTTCCTTCATCTAACCAGATCCCCTGATCTGGCAATTCTTTACCTGAATCGGTCAAAACAACCAATGATTCTGCCCCCGTCTTCGCAACAACGGCTTGATGACTCATCTCAAGGAAGTCCAAATCTAAATTGATTAAAGCTTTCATGCCTAAAGCTTGACTATTTGTCGCAGCAATTGCTTCAGATACCGCTTGATCAATAGCAGCTTGAGAATTTAAATCTTGAAGAGTGATTGTTTTGATAGGGTGTAATTTGGGGTAGTCTATATCAGTAGACTGTAGTGAAAATGCATGGTATCCCGAGAGACTAAGATCTGTTGCAGAAATGGGATATAGCGAAGTTGTGCCAGGTGTTGCAAAAGCGGCATTGGCAAATAGCAGCGCTGTTAAACTCACATGTCCCGCTACATGTTTTATTTTTTTAGCGGAAAAGCAGTTTCTCATGCCTGCATGAAAATTTTTGAACACAACGATTCTCCCAAGTATTTCCTATAGCGGAAATACCAACCCTGTTTGATTGATTTGATCACAACAACCAGCCCTACAATTTATTGATAGCGTTCCGCAAAGTTAATGCATTGGCAGGCAACTCTCGACCAATAGCAGCGAAATAGGCAAAATAGACATATATAGAGACAGCCTTAACGCACTTGTTTAGAAAAAAACAATGACTAACCGCAGCCCTCCCTGTTTAATGATTAGCTCGGTTACGTATCAGTTGTTTACTATTGAGGTTATTTAGGTATTCTATACAAGTGTTGATTAAAAAATATACCATTTAAGGCTTAACGCAATATTAATGAAAGGCTGTTTAACTCCCTTACTCGTCGTAAAATTCCGTTTTCATCATTATTTTTCTCAAAAAACCTCATTGCTTTTTATACAAAACCTGAGTTATTTAGAGCACACAGCGCTAACAAGAATATTTGTGATTGAAGGATAAACACCCTAGTATCAGTGCACCATAAAATGACTGATGCACATGGAAAAAATAAGCCTACGCGGCGCCCGCACCCACAACCTCAAAAATATTGACCTCGATTTACCTCGTAACAAACTCATTGTCATCACTGGATTATCAGGTTCGGGGAAATCTTCCCTAGCATTTGATACGATTTTTGCTGAAGGGCAACGGCGTTACGTTGAGTCTCTTTCTGCCTATGCCCGTCAATTTTTGTCGATGATGGAGAAGCCGGATTTAGACCACATAGAAGGCCTATCTCCCGCAATTTCCATCGAACAAAAAACGACTTCACACAACCCACGCTCAACAGTGGGAACCATCACTGAGATCCATGATTATCTCAGACTCTTGTTTGCCCGTGCGGGTGTACCAACTTGCCCTGAACATGGAGGCACCTTAGAAGCACAAACGGTTAGCCAGATGGTTGATGCAGTGATGGCATTGCCTGAAGGCAGCAAATTGATGTTACTGGCTCCTGTGGTGCGCAACCGTAAAGGTGAGCATTTGCAGATGTTCGATGAATTACGTGCAGAAGGGTATTTACGCGTACGCATCGATGGCAAGGTTTATGAAATCGATGACGTACCAAAACTCGAATTACGTAAGAAGCACACCGTTGAGGTTGTTGTCGATCGCTTTAAAGTCCGTGAAGACTTGCAATTACGACTAGCAGAATCCTTTGAAACAACGCTTAAACTTGCGGATGGTATTGCTAGCATTGCACCGATGGATGACGATAGCGGCTTGGAGGAGCAACTCTTTTCTGCCAATTACGCTTGCACCCATTGCGGCTACTCACTTTCAGAATTGGAACCACGTCTATTCTCGTTCAATAGCCCAACAGGCGCTTGTGAAACCTGTGATGGATTGGGCGTACATCAATTTTTCGATCCCGATCGTGTTGTTGTAAAACCAGATGCAAGTTTGGAAGGTGGCGCAATTCGCGGTTGGGATAAGCGTAATTCCTACTACTACCATATGATTACCTCATTAGCCGATTATTATGATTTCGAGGTAACAACCTCTTACAACAAACTCCCTAAAAAGATTCAAAAAATCCTTTTACACGGTAGCGGCAAAGACATTATTGAATTCACCTACATTGGGCAGAAGGGTCAGATCTACCAACGTAGTCATGCTTTCGAGGGCGTTATTAATAATATGCAACGCCGCTATCGAGAAACAGACTCCAATTCGGTACGTGAAGAACTCACCAAGTTTATGTCTTCTGAGTCCTGCCCGGACTGTGGCGGCGCCCGCCTTAACGAACAGGCTCGTCACGTCTTTATCGACAAGAGCAATCTCCCTGAAATTACTGACTTACCCATCGGCGAAGCCAACCACTTTTTCGACACGCTTAAGTTAACGGGGAAACAAGGAAAAATCGCGGAGAAGATTATTCGTGAGATCAATCTACGCCTGGAATTTCTAGTCAATGTTGGATTAGATTACCTGACACTCAGTCGCAGCTCTGAGACCTTATCCGGGGGAGAAGCACAACGTATTCGTCTTGCCTCACAAATTGGCGCTGGACTGGTTGGCGTCATGTATGTCCTTGATGAGCCATCTATTGGTTTGCATCAACGCGATAATGATCGTCTTCTGAAAACACTGAATCATCTACGTGACCTAGGTAACACAGTCATTGTTGTTGAACATGATGAAGATGCCATTCGCATGGCAGATTATGTGGTTGATATCGGCCCTGGTGCTGGGGCACACGGTGGCATGATCACTGCTCAAGGCACACCCAGGCAGATTGAAAAAAACAAAAAATCTGTAACGGGACAGTTTTTATCAGGAAAACGTAAAATTGCCATTCCTGAGAAACGTACTCCTATTGATAAAAAGCGCTTACTTAAAGTCATTGCAGCCTGCGGTAATAATCTGCAAAACGTTAACGCTGAAATACCTGTCGGCTTACTTACCTGTGTCACAGGAGTGTCTGGATCTGGAAAATCCACACTCATCAACAACACACTTTATCCAGCAGTTGCACGCTTTCTGAATAACAGCAGCCTCGAATCTCAACCCGTTAAGAAAATCGAAGGTTTGGAGCATTTCGACAAAATCGTAGATATCAGCCAAAGCCCAATTGGCAGAACCCCTCGTTCCAATCCAGCGACCTATACAGGCTTATTCACACCCATCAGAGAACTATTCGCAGCTACTCATGAAGCTCGTTCACGAGGTTATATGCCAGGACGCTTTAGCTTCAATGTGAAGGGAGGGCGTTGTGAAGCCTGCCGGGGTGACGGTGTCATCAAGGTTGAGATGCATTTCCTGCCTGATGTTTACGTATCTTGTGATGTGTGTGACGGTAAGCGCTACAATCGCGAAACTCTGAATGTCCATTACAAAGGCAAAAACATCAATGAAGTACTAAATATGACGGTTGAAGAAGCTCATAAATTCTTTAAACCTGTCCCAGTCATTCACAACAAATTACAAACCCTGATGGATGTTGGCCTGTCTTACATTACCTTGGGGCAAAACGCGACAACTCTTTCGGGTGGGGAAGCACAACGTGTTAAACTCGCCAAAGAATTATCAAAGAGAAGTACCGGTAAGACTCTTTATATTTTGGATGAGCCAACCACAGGACTGCATTTTCATGACGTTGATCAGCTTCTTACCGTATTACATCGTCTACGAGATGATGGAAATACTGTCATTGTTATAGAACATAACCTGGATGTGATTAAAACTGCTGACTGGATCATTGATTTAGGCCCTGAAGGCGGAAGTCGCGGCGGCCAGATTATAGCCACAGGAACACCTGAAAACGTCGGCAACAACCCGGATTCGTTTACTGGCCACTATTTAAACCCCCTATTGGACAAGAAACTATGAAACATTTAAAAGGAATTTTTCTACTTTCACTTGGACTTTCCCTAAGTGCCTGCACCTTGAATGAAGATGACCCACAAACAACGCTGTGCCAAAAACTGACGACACATTTAATGAATGAGTCTGAAACGAATATCAACTGGGGTGATGCCTCACGGGTAGAAAAGAAAAAGGAACACCTTCTTCTCACGGTGAACTTTGAAAAAACCGATGCTCAAGGCAGTATACCAATGCAAGCAACTTGTCTTTACCCTTATCACAATGAACAACAAGGTGAAGACTACGAATTCATGCCGCAAGAATATCTAAACATACCTGAAAGTATGACCATCAATGGACAAGCTGTACGTGTTGGTGATTTACATACTGCTATACAAAAAGTTACCGGACAGTCTGTTAAAGACACCTTTAATGAAGAGCACATCAAAAACAAAGCCAAAGAGCTAGAGCAAAATATTCAGGAAGGTGCTAAAAAGCTGGATGAATCTATTCAAAAAGGTTCGGAAAAATTAGGCGAATCACTTGAAAAACTCGGTGAGAAGCTTCAGGATAAGTAAATCTGACTCAACAAATTCTATCGAAATGCTACTCACATTCTTAGTAGCATTTCTTTAGAAAGTCCTCATCCTCTTTTCAAGTACCTTGTTACTTGAAACATCAATATGACCTCTCTAACCAAGCACTTGCT
>CACVAY010000112.1:0-80081 GCA_902727985.1 uncultured Thiotrichaceae bacterium
TTTGGTTTGCAGGGAAAGGTTTCCCGAATGGTGAACTTGGGCGAATGCTGGCGATCACGCATGAAATCAAAATCAATGGTCTGGAATATCTTTTCAAGCCACTCAAAAGCCTTTAAGTATTATCTTTTTTAAGGAACCTCTGATCAAGTCCAAACAATATTGGAACCGAGGCTTTAGCCTCGCCTAACGTATTGAAAATAAACTACGAAGGGCGGGACTGAAGTCCCGATTCCAGAAAAATAGACTTAATCAGAGCTTCCTTAACCTTATCCCCTCCCGCGTCCTTCGATTGACGCTCAGCGACCTAAGTGGTTATTAAAACCTTATAAATAATCTCTTCTCAAGTCAAAGATCTGTCCACATGGACGGGACTCCATGCGCGTGAGTGACGATCTATAAGGCTTAATCAGCGTCTCCTTAAATGCGGATTAGGCTATTCTGCTCTGTATTATGGTTCATAGCTGGCTTTCAGAGTTTCAACCGCTGTTCTGGTTGAGGCGAACATATTCTCTTGGCCGATGATGTTGTCCAGTCCTGATTCTTCCAGGGAGTGAGTAAACTCTTTCTTCAAGCCAGCCAGGTAAAGCGATATGTTTTCCTGTTTCAGTTCATCGATAAGGGTTCGTAGTTTGGCTTCACCAGATGCATCAATACGGTTGATACCATTACAGATAATCAAAATACCTTTGGTATTAGGATAGTAGCTTATTGCATCCATGATAGCGTATTCGAAATGTGCCACATTGACAAACACTAGCGATGCGTCAAAGCGTACGGTGACGAAATGTTTGCTAACAGGCGGTAGATCATGTGTGGCAGCGCCACCAAGGGAGCCATTAGGCTTGAGGCCCATGATTTCACTCCTCGGATTCATGTTGCCAATCAGATAGAGCAGGATAGTGAGCCCTATGCCGATCAGTACACCATCTGCAAGCTGTGGGGCTAGCAGTAATGTGGCTATGAAAGTGACTGCTCCCGCTATCCCATCCGCGTGATTGACCTTCCAAGCCTGAATCATCGGTTTAATATCTATCAGTCCAAACACTGCGGTCATGACAATGGCGGCAAGTATCGCTTTCGGTAAATGATAAAGATATTCAGTCAAAAAAAGTATAACCAGTACCACGCCCAAGGCGCTAATGATGGCATACATGCCGGTTTGGGCACCGACTTTGGCGGCAACCGCTGAGCGGGAGAAGGAACCGCTGACGACATAGGACTGGAAGAAGCTACCTACGATATTAGCCAGCCCTTGACCAATAAGCTCCTGGTTTGGATTAAGTTTTTCACGAGATTTTGTGGCTAACACCCGCGAAATGGAAGTAGCTTCCATAAAGCCAATCAGTGCAATGACAAAAGCAGAGAAAAAGAGGGTAGACATTAGCCCAAGATCAAACTGGGGTATCGACATACTGGGCAGTCCACTGGGAATTTCACCGACTACACTGCCGCCACCTGACAAGATGTATTGTCCATCACGAAAACCATCCAGGCGATAGACATGTTGGAGCATTGAATTACCTTCAGCGGCGGTGTAAACGATCTTACCATCCCGCTCTGTTTGGATGAGGGCTTTTTTGTGCGCCTGAATTTTGAATTGATAAATCTCATATTTTGCCCGTTTCTCCTCACCTTCAAGCAGTAAAGAATTGGCTTTTAGCGTCATGGCCTCTGGTGAGTCGCCAGTCAGGTTTTCTTGCTGACTACGCAGGGTCTGTTGTTTGCTTTTGATGGCTAGCAAATTCTGCTGTGCAGCATGTAATTTCGCATATACCCCGGTTGCTTGCTCATCGACGATTTGTTCTGGAGCTGCCTGTATCTTGTCCTCAAAGCCTGTCAGGTAGCTGATGGAAATACCTAAAGTGACGGCCAGCAGAACGGCGGGTAATTTCTGAAAATACTTCGAGAATACCAGTAAAAAGATCACGGTGCCGACGGCAAATAACAGTGTCGGTATATGGGCATGAGGGGTTAATTGTACAACTTGGGATAAATCCTGAAGGAAGTTATCGGAGCGGGGCATTGGCACGCCGAGAAAGCTGTTAAGAAGTGACAGGCCAATAATAAGTGCTGCTGCGTTGGTGAAGCCCACAATGACCGGACTGGATGTCAGGTTCATGATTACTCCCAGACGAAACACACCGAGTATCAGACGTAAACAACCGACCATAAATGCTAATAGGAATGCTATCTGCATAAACTCATCGCTCCCCCGGGTTGCCAGAGGCTCGATAGCCGCCGCGGACATCAGTGACAGCATGGCCACAGGGCCAGTATGCAGAAATTTCGACGCACCCCACATGCTTGCGATAATGACTGGGAGAAAAGATGCGTAAAGTCCATAAACGACGGGCAGACCAGCGAGATTGGCGTAAGCCATGCTTTGTGGCACGAGAATCATTGCCACGGTAATGCCGGCAATAATATCGGATTTGAGTAGATCGGGTTTGACAGGAAACCAACGAAGAAAGGGGAAAAATTTAGTCAATCGCATGTTAATAGCCCATTGGGTAAGCGAAAAAAGAACGCAATTTTGGTATAAGAAAAAAAAATACCACTTCTATAAATTTAGAATGAATAGAAGTGGTATTTTTGGGTGCTCAAGGTAGAGTGGATTCAAACGAGCATCAAAATAGTCTTAATCAGATGCAAGAGTTTCCTTATGCCGCGTTAATCGCTTTTACGTTATCTTCTTTCTTGTCTGTGCTCGCGTTGGCCGATTGCTCAGCAGTAACAACCACAACAGGAACAGGTAGTTTGAATTTTACAGGGTTTCCTGACAGGTAAATCCGTCCTAAAAAGCCGTTTTCTTTGCAAGCTAGGAAGGCAATTTCGGGATGACCTTTCAGGTAGCTGTTTAGCTCTTCCATTGGGCTGCCCGATAGTCTCACTTTTTCGAATTGTATATTGTTATCTTCAAGTGCTTGCTGGTAAGGGCCAACAAGTGACTCTGTCATGGCTTTAGATTCAAACGACACAATCTTCAGGTCGTGGTCAAGACTTTGACAGGTTTCAATGATGTAATTCATTAATGGTTTTGGTAGTTCACTGCCGAGGTACATGACGATGCTCTGACGGTTACCGCGTTTTATGGCTGCTTCCTGTTTACTCTGAGCCGTCAAATTGTGCTCCGCTCGATCTGTGGCGTTGACATCTCTAATATGTTTTAGTTTGTCAGAACCTGATAAATAATCAGCGGCATGTGAGTGAGCAAGTCCGTTTTTCATCGTTTCTAGTGCTTCAGTTAAGAATTTCATGGTGTGTTCCTTGCAGAAAATTTAATAGATGCAAATCTCTTAGCAAAAAACGTGCCAGTTTTTATTTTAATTTAAATCAATGGTTTACGTTTTTATGCAACCTAGGTGAGTGTTTCACTATGCAACGTTTGCGTCTTTGATCGTTTACAATATTGCAACACTGTTGCATAATGCAACGATGGCTAGTAGCATAAAAAAGCAACTCTATATTTCTCACAGTGCCTCGATACTCATGTTTGTGGTCATGATTATTTTTTTGCTCGTTGATCTAAGCTATCTGCGAACACAGGTGCCTAAAATTGATGCTGTAAGAACCTTGACTTCAACGGCACAGCAACTCACATTTCTCGAAGAAAAACTCTTGCTGAATGGCAAAGAATCTACGCTGGTTCTTCTTGGTGAGGCAATCGGAAAGTTACAGGCACTGCTGCAAAATGATAGAGAATTATTAAAAGGTTTTATTGATAATAGTGAAGCTGGTACGTTGAAAAGTCATGTCAGTGAATATCAAACCCTACTCAAGGGTATGAAAGAACCTGCACCAGACAGGACGGTGCTGTTAGCATTTACGAGGGAACTCAACCAGCATAATACTGCGATTAGATCCATTATTAACCAGCTTGAATTAAGGCATCATGAACTCTTGTTAGGGGCAGTTGATAATGTCACCAAAGCGATGATATTTGGTTTGATTGTTGTTTCACTGATTGCGTTAATTAGTGCACTGTTTGTGACAGGCTTGATTGTCAGACCGCTACGTGATCTTGAGCGCCAGCTTCATGATGTTGCAGATAAAAAAATAGATAAGCTATCAACGACCAGTCGAACCAGAGAACTCAATTCTTTCGTGAGTCAGTTTAATAATATGCTGGATCAGCGTCGTCGTAAGGATCGTCAGCTAAGACACAATGAAAAAGCGGCTGCGTTGGGGATACTGGTGTCAGGTGTTGCACACGAACTCAACAATCCTTTATCGAATATTTCCACTTCTGCGCAGTTGTTACAGGAAGAAGACACAAATTCTGAACTCAGTCGTCAATGGCTGAACCATATCGATCATGAAATTGAGCGCGCACGTAGGATTGTGTTACGTCTGCTGGATAGTGTTCGCCATCAGAAGCAACCCATGACAAAGGTTGATGCGGCCATATTAGTCCAAAAGTCACTGACACTCATTCATCGCCAATTAGATCCTAATATTAATATCTATATCGAAGACATTGCTGAAATACCATTACACGTTAATTATGAGCGATTCCAGCAGGTATTCATCAATCTCATTAATAATGCTGCGGACGCTGGTGCTAAAAATATCTGGGTATTTGGCGATTATATCCAGCAGGCTGATTCTCGAACCAATAATTTTGTCTGCTCCAGAAAAAAACCTCCGTTTGCCAAAGATATTCAGACATTTTTTCTTTTCACGGTTGCTGATGATGGCGTGGGTATTCCTGAGGAAAATGTTTCGAAATTATTTGTACCTTTCTTTACCACCAAAACAGGCGGTGATGGAACCGGGCTTGGTCTGTATCTGGTGAATGAAATTGTAACCGAGCATGATGGGTGTATTTCAGCGAGAAACAGAGAGCATCAAGGTTTCGAGTTTCTTATACTGTTACCAATTAGCGAGGATGACTCATGATGGATATGAACACCAGCGGCCAAGCCAATATTCTTCTGATAGATGATGAACCGATCGCACTTTCGAATATGCAGCATATTCTTGAGAAATCAGGCTATCAGGTTGCTGCTTGTAAGGATGGTGAGTCAGGCTTGAATGAATTGCAGCGTCAGTCTTTTGATCTTGTTTTGACTGATCTGAAGATGCCAGGTATTGATGGGATGGATGTGCTGGCTCATATTCGGGAGAACCTCCCTGATGTTCCCGTTATTATGATAACGGGGCACGCGTCATTAGATTCAGCTGTAGAAGCCATGAAACTGGGAGCCTACCACTACATATCAAAACCATTTCGCCTTAACGAAATGCGTGAAATGATAAAAGGCGCATTAGAGTTACGGCGTGTCAAAGTCGAAAATCAGGAGTTGAAAGAAAAGATTAGTAGCCTTTCGGATCAAACAACCATCATCACTCAAGACATTGCCATGCAACGAGTGCTGGAAACTGCTCGCAAGATTGCCGCAACCGATACCAGCGTGATTATTCATGGGGAATCAGGCACGGGTAAGGAGCTAATGGCGCGCTTCCTTCACGACAACAGCACTCGGATTGACAAGCCATTCGTGGCGTTCAATTGTGGGGCGCTGCATGAAGAAATCGCTGCCAGTGAACTCTTTGGTCATGAGAAAGGCGCGTTCACGGGGGCGACATCCCGTAAGCTTGGTCTGTTTGAAGCCGCTGAGGGGGGGACTCTGTTTCTTGATGAGGTTGCCGAAATGCCCTTGCTGATGCAGGTTAAGTTGCTTCGAGTGCTTCAGGAACGAGAATTAATGCGAGTCGGTTCGACCGTGCCAGTTCCTATTAATGTCAGGGTGGTTGCGGCAAGCAACCGAGATCTCAAACAGGCCGTTGATGAGGGAGAAATGCGTAATGATTTGTATTTTCGGCTGAATGTCGTGACTCTCACATTGCCACCCCTGCGTGATCGTCGGGAAGATATTCCCTTTCTTGCTTACTACTTCCTTAGAAAATTTTCTACGTTAATGAAGCTGGATGTACTGGAAATTTCAACAGAAGCCATGAAGCGGCTGGTTGAATATAATTATCCCGGTAATATTCGGGAATTATCCAACTTTATCGAGCGCGGCGTGGTGCTTTCACAAAGTGAAGTGTTGGATATAGAGCACCTACCACAAAGCTTAGGCTCGTTGACTGTACGTGTTTTTGCACCAGAAAAGGCGGCAACACCTGCAACGCTTGAGGATCAGCAAAAAGAGCATATTTTGAATGTATTGGAGATGACGGATGGCAATCGTACCGAAGCCGCTAAAATGCTGGGGATTGATCGCGTATCACTCTGGCGCAAACTCAAGAAGCTCGGCATCGATGGCAATCGTTAGAAAGCAGGTATACAAATGTTGGCGGCTTGAGGGCTAATGAGTATTTGTGGTTAGCGATGAGTAGCAATTGCTTTGGAAGTTTGCTTTCAATCCTGATTTATCACCCAATAGAAGGAATCGACATTATCAGTAACGTCATATTAGAATAGGCATCAAATAGATGCTGATTAGATGAGTTCTACTATTGATTTTCACTGCTTTTCCCGGAACCCTATGTATGAATAATGAGAAAGACTTCGATAAGAGCCCGGCGTTGCCTATTCGTGCTGAGCTTTTAATGAAGTTGCTAGATGAAACTGACCATGGAATCACGCTTGCTGAGAGAGAAGGAGATGACACTATTCTGCTGTATGTAAACCATGCATTCGAGCAAATGACAGGCTATACGGCTGATGAATGCTTATACAGCGATTGCCGATTTTTGCAAAATGGTGATCGTGATCAGGATGCTGTTAATAAAATTAACGCTGCGATTTCCAACAAAGAAGCCGTTCGCGTGAAACTGAGGAATTATCGTAAGGATGGCAGTCTGTTTTGGAATGACCTGAGCATCACGCCTTATTTTGATAAAGTAGAAGGCGTGATGTATTACATCGGCATTCAACGTGATGTCACCGAACGAACCGACCTCAAGCAACAGCTCCGCGATGCACGCGCGCAAATTGAAGAGTTAGAACGGCAGTTGAAGGCTTTGGGGTAAGTGCTATCTAAGCCTCGGGTTTGTCTTCAATCAAGCCCACTTGTAACACGGCTCGCTTATATGTCTGCATCACATCAGGAAGCAATACTTGCGATACATAATCTAGCGCCCATTTTTGATCACGTTCACCTAGTGCGTTTGTTACATGGTTGCCAAAAACACGTCCCATATTAAAGCCTGGTAAGTTACGTTCGTCATCCCACATGCAGTCTGCATAATCATCCATCCGCAGGTTTAGCTTTTCAATGAATGGTGTTCGGTAATCACCTGGGCCACTAAAGTCTCGTGCATTATCTTGCACGTGATCCGCAATCTTTTTCGCATACTCGGTGATGATGCTCGCGCGGCCTTCATCATCAATCGTATCGAAAACCATGCGGTCGATAATGTGGATAAGGTATGACATAACTTCTTCAATAATCGCAACACGTTGTTGTTGGGTATCGACTTGAAAATTTTCGTTCTCGATTTCTAGCAAGGTCTGCATGCCGATTTTCCATGCATTAAAAGCGAGTACGCTAACAGCGTCTTCAACGGAAACATCGCGTTCTTGCTTACTCCATTTGGTTTTGATGCGAATGCGCAAGGCTTACTCCTGAGAAAATCATTGATGTTAGGGAATGGCGCATAATGCAGTTATCATTACAGTAATTCAAGTTTACTGGTTTTTGAACGGGGATCTAAGCACATGGAATTAGACATTCGCACATTAGCGGAAACCGTACAGCACAACTGTCATATTGCCGATGCTCGCCATGCAGGTGATTACACCTTGTGCGTGTATTTATTGAAGATGCGCGAGATGTATCGCTGGGAGCAGGGTGAAAGCTTCAAAACGGCGCTGACCACCGATGATGTGGGCGATTGGCTGACCGAGCGCGAAGGTGCTTGGGATGATGTGGAAGAGCAAGATTACAAATCACTAGATATTGATGGAAAATCTTACGATCCTTTTGATAATGATGCGATTAATGTCTTGTTAGAAAGCAAAGGTCTCGTTTACAACGCGGGTTTGGGTATTCGTTGTCGACCGCATTTTTTTCTTGGGCAACTTGAAGAAGAGCAGCAAGCTGATAGCCATACCATTCTAATTTCAGGCAAAGAATATGCGCGCGATATGGCTGCGCCTCCGGCAATGATACAGGGCGATAAAGTCTTTGTGCGCATGGAGTCATTACGTCGTGTGTTGTGGGAAAAGTTCGAAGAATGGCGCATGACAGGTTTGGATAATCCTATCGGGCGTGCTGCGAGTTTTTACAATTTTGAGACTGATGTGGAAGCTGCTTTGGATGAAATATCTGACGTTGAGTCCAGAATGGTGATTGCCCATGAAGTGGGTGAGATCATGGCGGGGCAGGAATATGGTGATGCATGGTTAGCTATGCTCAATGCGATTCCTCGGTCGCATGCTGAAATTATGTTGCGCGCTGTACGAGATCACTATGCAGACGCCTTGCATACATTGCCATTATTAGTAGAGAATGCGAATCCTGCATCGATACATTTCTACTTTGGGAATCTAACGGCGATGCGTAAGAAGTTAGCTCCTGCCTTGTATTCTGCGTATGAAACATGGCATAAGACGGATGATTTACAGGCTTTGGAGCAATTGATTCCTGCTATGGCAGAACATTGGCAGCGAACAGGAAAAGAAGCCTTGGGACTGTATCAGAAGTCCGGTGATCAAGCTGTTGAAGATATAGAAGCATTAGTTTTGGAGAATATATTATCGTGAGTGGAATTAGAGAAGTTTCCCCTGGAAGTTTTATTTTTGAGAAAAAGGATGCCTTGCCTGATTTTCTGTGTGATGACATGGTGAAGCGTTTTGAGGCACAACCTGAAGATCAAAACCGTGGGCGTGTAGGTTCTGATGTTGGTGAAAATACCCAGCTAAAAAAGACGACGGATATTTTTGTAAGCAACAAGTCGCATTGGAAAGATGTCGATAACAATCTGTTTCGATCACTTGCCTTGGCACTCCAGGAGTTTAAGGAAGCGTATCCATTCTTCGCAGACATGTCGCGCTTCAAAGACATGGGTTATAACCTGCAACGTTATCAACCAGGGGAATTTTATCATTGGCATATTGATGGTGATAATCAGGAATTGGCAACGCGCCAATTAGTTGCCTTGTGGTATCTCAACGATGTACCAGCACCTGGTGGAGCTACCGAGTTTTATTACCAGAATGTGAGTGTACAGCCAGAAAAAGGCAAGTTAATGTTGTTCCCGCCATTTTGGACGCATCAGCATCGTGCGCAGGAAATACTGAGCGGATCTAAGTATATCGCCACGACATGGCTACATTTTCGGTAAAACTCAGCTTACACGAGAAGCATGTTGATTAAGCTGTAGTTGCTTGAAACTTGATCATGTATATTGATAATCATGCTTGCTACTGTCTTAACATGCTAGCAAGGCAGGGTTCGCGAGGGGGGTTCTACTATAACTGATTTTTTATATGGCTGATTTATTTACGGTGACTGCACCATTAGCCATTCGTTATCCGAATGGTGACAGGCATTATTTGCCAAGAGTCTACAAGCATCCAAAAGGGGTGTTGTGTTTTGATATGTACTGGCATCAAAAAGGGCCAGATGAAGGCACGCAACTTATTAAAGGTTGGTTGGAGGGTGATGGGCCATGGAAAATTGGTGGCTATGTCATCTCGGTATTAGCCTGCCACAACACCATTGCTTGCCCTGCCGAAGAATTTAGTGAGTGGCAAGCTTATCTGCAAAACCACCCTGGTGAATACCCGCCTGAACCCCTCATCGACGCCATAGCAAAACGTCTTGGAGCTGATGTTGGCTAGTTTTCACGTCATTGAGCCGGCAACAGAAGCACAATGGCAAGCCTACTACGATTTACGCTGGCAAGTATTGCGTGAGCCTTGGGGGCAACCGCGAGGTAGTGAGCGTGATGAGCTAGAAGCTGAAGCTGTACATCGTGCCGTTGTACATAATCAACACATTATTGCAGTAGGGCGATTGCATTATATTGACGAAACCACAGGGCAAATTCGCTATATGGCAGTTGCCCCGAAGTATCATAGAAAAGGTGTTGCAAGCCTACTGCTAAGGTCACTCGAAGAAGCTTCGCTGTGTAAAACCATCACCCTAAATAGCCGTGAATCTGCCTGCGGTTTTTATCAAAATAATGGTTATACATTAGGTTCCGAAACGCATACCTTATACGGTGAAATACGCCATTTCGAGATGCATAAAGAACTCATTCATGGCTGAGCAAGAACGTCTCCCCACAACCAAGAAAGAATGGCATCAACGAGTGCTATTTTTGGCTTGGCCAATCATTCTTTCCAATCTTTCGATTCCCTTAGTTGGTGCGGTTGATACCGCTGTTGTGGGGCAGCTTTCCCATCCACGTTTTATGGCTGCGGTCGCCATTGGTGCGATTATCTTTAGCAGCACATTCTGGATCTTCGGATTCTTGCGCATGGGGACGACAGGATTTGTGTCCCAAGCTTATGGACGAGATGATGATCGACAAGTCAGTTTAGCTTTCTTCCGCGCAGGATTGATTGCTTTGGTATTGGGTGGCTTGTTTATTCTGCTGCAAAAGCCGATAGCGTGGTTAGCTTTTCACTTTATAGGTGCTGAGCCGGATGTGCTGCTTCTTGCTGAAGAATACTATGCGATTCGCGTATGGAGTGCGCCTGCAACCTTCCTGAATTATTGCATTCTTGGTGTATTGATTGGTATGCAGCGTATGCGCTTGGTGTTGTTGACGCAGTTAGTGTTGAATGGCTGCAATATTGCTTTAGATATCGCTTTCGTCAACGGCTTGGGCATGGATGTTGATGGTGTGGCGTTATCGTCGTTATTGAGTGAATATATCGCGGTGTTGTTTGGGCTGTGGTTGTTGCGTAAACAGTTGTTTTATCTTCGTGAAATAGTTCTCAGTGATATTGTCCAGCTAGATGCCTTGAAGGCCTTGTTTGTGGTAAATGGCAATCTCTTCCTTCGCACTTTGTTGTTAATGAGTGCCTTTTATTTCTTCACGGCACAAGGGGCGCGTTTTGGCACAGTGGTTTTAGCGGCCAACGCCGTATTGATTAATATGCTGCATTTCTTGGCATATGGATTGGATGGGTTTGCGCAAGCAGCGGAAGCTTTAGTCGGCGGGGCTTATGGTAAAAAGCAGCGGCAAACATTTCATACCGCTGTCAAAGTCAGCAGCCTTTGGGCGTTCATTATGGCAGTGCTGATTGCTTTGCTTTATGCCGCTTTTGGTGAGAACTTTATTCGCACATTGACGAGTATTGAAGAGGTGATCAATATCGCGAATGAATATCGCTATTGGTTAGTGCTGGCGCCTATCGTGGCAGTGTGGAGTTATCAGTTTGATGGCATTTATATTGGTGCAACGCAAACCAAAGTCATGCGCGATACCATGGCGATCTCACTGATTATCTACATCATTAGTGCGTATGTATTGATGCATTATTTTGACAACCACGGTTTGTGGGCTGCACTAATGATTTTTCTGCTCATGCGCGGAATTACCATGGCAATGCATTATCCTCGTTTGCTAAACAGGCTTTAGAATATATTGATGATAGTGCCCGTCGTCATGTCTCACACGGAAGATGTGTTTAGAGAGTGTTTAGAGAGTGTGTAGGTTTTATGGGGATAGGAGAAGAGCTTTAAAAAGAAAGCCATGGAGCCGAAGCTCCATGTCAATCAAAGGAGGAGATGGTAAACCTATGTTGCGATGCTAGTAACAGGCAACATAGTAGAGTGTTCATTTTTGACAGATTCTTTTTGAACGCTCTTGTTGTTTGGTATAAGAATTCCTCCTGTACATTCTAAGGAAGTCTTTTATCGCTTTGTTTCATACTGCGTTTTCATATTGTTGTGCAGTGCAATAAATATAGGGTGATTGGCTTGTATTGACAAGCGACAAAAAATCAACATATGGGTTAGAAATGCTAACCAGTCGTGTTTTGCCAAAGAATAGTGGGAGTTTTTGGAGGAGGTGTGCTCTATGCTATGCGTCCAGAGTATCGAGTCTGGCTTCTTCAATTAACCATTCAACAAACAGGTCAATAGCATGACGGTTTGAATCTACCGCCTCAGGTTGAATAATATAATACGTTGCATCTAGGGGGATGCTCATATTGAAAGGGATGCAGAGCCTTTTAGATTTGATGTCATATTTAGCAAGAGCCTTTATGCTGAGCAAAACGCCTTGAGCATCAATGGCAGCTTCCATGGCGAGGGAAACATGGTTGAAATGCAGGCCACGTTGCGTATCGACACCTGCCACATTCGCTTTCTTTAACCATTTTTCCCAGCTGGGGTGTCCTTCATAGTCCGTATCATCATGCAACAGGGTATGAAATTGTAAGTCTTCAGGCTTATCTAAAGGGTATTCTGAATCGACTAATAATTTAGGACTGCAAAGGGGGACGGCTTCAACAGAGAATAGTTTAGTGACTTTACACCCTGGGTGATTGCCTCTACCAAAACGGATGATTAAATCGACATCGCTTGAACGGAACAAATCTTCCATAGAGCGTCGCTCTTCCTGAACGGTATCGACAAGCTTCGCATCTCCGCTGATGCGCATATCAATACCAGGATAGAGCTTGGAAAATTTATTAAGCCTTGGTACCAGCCATTTTGATGCAAAAGAAGGTGCCATCCAGACGTTAATGTTCTCAAAGCTGCCCTGTGTTTGCATTAAATGCACAGCATCAGAAAGATTGTTAAAGCCTTCGCGTAATTTTGGTAAAGCAACTTCAGCTGCATTGGTTAAAGAGATAGAGCGACTGTGGCGTTCGATCAATGTAAATCCAAGGTACTCTTCCAGATTTTTGATTTGATGGCTAACCGCAGCGCGGGTGACGTGAAGTTCATCAGCAGCTCTAGTAAAGCTATTAAGCCTTGCCACTGCTTCAAAGGTGCGAAGTGCATTTAATGGAGGCAGGCGCTGGGACATAATAAAAACGTCTTTTGGTGGAATGTAGGATTATTCAATCCTACTATACTGACGAAGTCTTGGATATATGATGTCTGTATGGAGATTGCTTTAATCGAGTAACGGTAACGTGTTGTAGGTAAAGGTTTCTATGAAAACAATGAATATTATTGGTGCAGGACATGTAGGGCAGACCTTAGGAAGACTTTGGACTAAGGAAAGGGCGCTAGAACTTGGTGATGTAGTCAATAGCTCGGTCGAAAGTGCTCAAGTAGCTGTCGACTTCATGCAGGCCGGTCGGGCTCTTTCGGATGTCAGGGAAATGCAATATGCAGACCTCTTTCTTGTCGGTTGCCCAGATTCGTATATTGAAGAGTGCTGTCAGGCTTTGGTTGAAAGCGAGGTGTTGAAGAGGGGAGATATTGTTTTTCATTGCAGTGGTGCGCTTAGTTCTGAATTATTGAAATCAGCGCAAGAGCAGGGAGCTTATACGGCGAGTTTACATCCAGTGAAGAGCTTCTCGGAGCCTGCAAGGGCGGTTCAGCAATTTGCGGGTACCTATTGTGGTGTAGAGGGTGATGAAGAGGCCGTTCGTGTTTTACATCAGCTGATAGAAAACATTGGTGGTTTGCCTTTTAGTATTGACCCACAGCATAAAGCCATTTATCACTCGGCGAGCGTGATGGCATGTAATTATCTGGTTGCTTTGCAAGAAGTGAGTTTGCAAGCACTAATCAAGTCTGGTGTTCAGCGGGGTCAAGCTATGCAGATCTTACACCCTTTGGTTGCAGGAACTGTTAGCAATATTTTTGAACAAGGAACGGCGGATGCATTAACAGGCCCGATTGCACGTGGGGATCATGAGGTGGTGAAGGTTCAGTTGGAGGCATTGCAGGATTGGCAGCCAGATATAGCGAAGCTCTATAAGCAGTTGGGGGCAGAAACGGTCAAATTATCACAGCAGCAAGGTAAAGCGCTTGCTGCGGATTTAGGTGATATTGAAAGGCTGTTGAAGAACTAGATTCGCTTAGATGCTTTTTAGACGTTCTGCATTAGAGACTGCCGTATCACGAATAGGGGCAACACCCTTGTTAAGTGCTCTCAGGCTTTCTCGCTGATAATCAAGTGCAGAAATAGTATCAGATGGTTGCTTTGCCCAAGGTGTCCAGAAGCTGCTTAGCATTGAATTTATATAACGTTGATTAAGAGTGGTGATCTCTGTGGACATAGCTAACCAAGACTGCTGGGTGGCAAGTACCTTTTCAGTGGTCATGGTGTAGATTTCCTGCATAGCTACGGGTGACAATGTAAAGGGCGCTAGAGCCATTTGATTGATACGATGTGTAATAACCTGAGGACTAGCAACAATTAAGTCAGCAGTTTGTTTCATTAACTTTTTGGATTGGTGCAATGGCATTGTATTTTTCCTAAGTATGACCATATGCACTAGAAAGCCCCTAGGTTTTGGCCGAATGAGTCAGTATCGGGGTTTGTTCAGCTATTAGCAAGCTAAGTTTTTGTATTAGCTTTTAGATAATTTTCAGAAGCTTCGTTGTGGTAGGTGAGAATTGTGATGAACGAGAACAATAAGCGGAAATTTGGTGAATGTTTGTTCTGTAAGCGTGAGTGCCGTTTGACATTCCATCATTTGATTCCACGTAAGGTGCATCGTCGGGCTCATTTCAAAAAGCATTTTAGCAAAGAGGCGCTAAATCAGGGGATTGCTATTTGTCGACAATGTCATAATGGTGTTCATAAGCAATATGATGAGATGCAGCTTGCCAAAATATTCAATACTGTCGAGGCATTAATCGGAGATGAAAGCTTGCAGAGACATTTTGAGTGGGTGGCTAAGCAGAAAGTCAAAGCATTTACTAAAAGCTAATGCTATTTTACTTTTTAAGTTGAGAGCGGTAGGTCTGCCGTCCCCGCTGCTTTGTATTTTCTCCATGGATAATACGAGCTTTAGGCAGTAGATCGTATCGTATGTGTCTTGTTCCTAAAACAGAAGAGCTTCTAAAGATGCAATACTTACTATTGGTAGCCTAAAGGTTTAGACACAGCCTTCAGGTCGGACACGGTGAGTTGAAATAGCTCGATAAAACGCTGTTGATGTATACGTAAATACTTATCCTTCTGATAAGCAATTTTTGTGGTTTCCCAAGGGAATAAATGGCTCAAATCACGAAAAACAAGGTCACTATCGTGCTGTTTTTTATATGCCATACTGGCGATAATGCCTATTCCCATGCCATTTCTAACATAAGTTTTAATAACGTCGGTGTCTGCAGCGCTGAGTACAATTTTCGGTTTTAATAGTGCTTGTTTGAAGGCATCGCTGAAAACTTCTCGTCCGGTAAAACCATAAACATACGTAACGATTGGATGCTTACAAAGTTGCTCTAAAGTGATTAAACTGAGGTTTAGGATGGGGTGGTCGGGCCGGGCGATTAACACGCGGTTCCAGCGATAACTTGATATACTTACCAAGTCGGGATGTTCACCTAATGCCTCGGTACAAATTGATAAATCTACCTCATCATGGATAGCTTTATTAACGAGTTGTTTCGGCGAACCCTGATGGATTTGTAGTTCAATGTTAGGATATTCCTGACTGAATGCTTTGATCACAGGAGGAAGGATATATTGTGCTTGGGTATGCGTTGCACCAATACGTAGTTTGCCCTCAACTTGGTTAATCTGGTCACGGCCGATTTCCAGTATACTATTGGTATTAGCGATAGCACGATAGGCATAGTGGACAATTTCTTCACCAGCCGGAGAAAGGCCAGAAAGCCGTTTACCCTTGCGGATGAAGATTTGAGTACCAATTTCTTCTTCGAGCCGGCTAATTTGTTGAGAGACGGCAGATTGCACCATATGCAGTTGTTCAGCAGCATGACTGATACTGAAATTGTTTTCGGCAACTGCGATCAACGAGGTGAGTTGTTTGAGGTTCATATCAATAAATGTGATATAGAATCATAAAAGATTATTTTACATGATTTAGAGCTTGAGTGAGAATGATTTTCGTTTCTCACCCACCGGAAGTTAATTATGTTGAACTTAACCTCACCCGCAGAACTCCAGGATCCAACATTGCTGAGTTTATTTGATGAAGATGGTTTTATTATTAATCCCGATCTTTGGACAAAGGAAATGGCTCAGCAACTTGCTGACGATGCAGATGTTGGAGAACTAAAGAAACCGCATTGGGACATTATTGTGTTTTTGAGAGATCGTTACTTACGTCTCGGCGCAATTCCACCCACGCGACGAATTTGCCGAGAATTCGGTTATGAAAAAGATGCGGTCAGAGGGTTGTTTGGCGGGTGCTTACAACTTTGGCAAATCGCAGGTCTTCCATATCCGGGAGAAGAAGCTAAGTCCTATATGGATTAGCGAAAGGTTTAGACAGAAGGTGACTAGATGGTATGTTCATCTTCTTAGTAGTAAGAATTTAATACCAGAAGCGAACTGTGACGCTTTTGCATTAATATACTAATAATTCTAAGTAGTACATCAGATAAGGGAGCCTCTAAAAGCTCACGTTTTTGTTGGATGCAAATGAAATTTTATTGATAACCAGATGGCATGCTAGCGTATGAGGTTGTTAAAGAGTATTAATTTTGCAGTGGGACCAACAGAAGCACTTTTTAATGTTCCCTATAGGCATTGTGGCAGGATTGGTGGATATAATCTCTCTAGGTTTACACCAATTCTGCCCTCTTTTTTTCACGTCAAAACTCCCTTGATCGTAGGCAACAATCGTAGAGAGCGGAAGAGTATATCATTTCTTAATGCTTCCTATTGAGTTATCTTCATTCTGTATTGCATAGCTGGCAAACATGATAGTTTCAAGATTCTGTCTTTTTGGTACACCCAATGCCTTCCATGTCCTCCCCTCATCCACTTAAAGTTATGATTGCTGGGCTTTTTAGTCTTGTTTTGACGATTGGTGTGGCACGATTTTCCTACACGCCATTACTGCCAGTGATGATGGATGGAACCTTCCTGAGTGATGCTTCAGGTGGTTGGTTAGCCACCATAAATTATATGGGTTATATGCTTGGGGCATTCATTGCAGCATCAATAAGTGACCTTCAACTTAAAGATAAACTTTATCGAATTGGCTTGGTAGTCGCGGTGCTGTCGACGATTGGCATGGCATTAGCGGATAACTATATTTTGTGGGCCACCATGCGTTTTTTTGCAGGTCTGAGTAGTGCTGCAGGGCTGTTGATTGGTTCGGGGTTAATCCTGAATTGGATGCTACGCCAGGGGCATCGTGCCGAGCTGGGTGTTCACTTTGGAGGTTTGGGCTTAGGTATTGCGCTCAGTGCCGCAGTTGCCATGCTGATGTCTGGAAAGTTGGATTGGGCTCAACAATGGCAGGTCTTTACGGTTGTTGGTATCGCTTTAGCCATTCCAGCCTGGTTATGGTTGCCAAAGCCAGATTCATCTCCAGTCACCAAGTCAGGTGAAAAGCTGGTTGATAACGAACCAGAAAAGAGCTGGATGTGGATCTTGTTTGCCGCATATTTTTGCGCGGGGTTTGGTTATGTTATTACAGCAACGTTTCTGGTGGCGATTGTTGATAATCAGCCAGCCTTGAATGGTAATGGTAGCCTTGTTTGGTTATTAACAGGTCTTGCTGCTGCCCCAGCTTGCATATTTTGGGATAGAGTAGCGAGAAAAGTGGGTGAGCTAAAAGCGTTGTTTATTGCGTATGGTGTGAATATCGTCGGTATTATTATTCCCGTGTTAGATAACAGCCTCACAGGCGTTATTATTAGTGGTATTTTATTTGGCGCAACCTTTATTGGTATTGTGAGTTTGATGCTGACGATGGTTGGCAAATTCTTCCCCACCAAGCCTGCCAAGCCCATGGGGAAATTGACCTTGAGTTATGGGGTAGCGCAGATCGTTGCGCCTGCTATGTCAGGTATGATGGCCGAAGCATCGGGTAATTATAATATGCCGCTGGTTATGGCGGCGATTATCATGGCAGCTGGCATGGGTTTGATTGTTGTGCTTCAAATTCGTAAACAGCACTGAGTTTAGTTTATTGCTTAGCCTTATCATGTTTAACGATAATGAGTTCGTTAGTGGGAAATCCAAGTTCAGAAGCTTTACTGATCAGACGTTCCTGAATCATAGGGTCAAGAATCGGGCTGCGGGATAGTATCCATAGATATTTCATGTTGTTGCCAACAATGAGTGCATATTGATAATTTTCCTTATCAAGCTCTATAATATTGTATCCACCGTAGAATGGGCCAAAAAACGAAACTCGCAACGCTCCAACATCCTTTGCATCAGTAAACTTTGCTTTCCCTTCTGCCTCACTCCATTCTTGTGCAGAGTCTTTGAAGCCTCTATTGAGTACTCGAATACTGCCGTCATCTTTAATAGAGTATTCAGCCGTTATATTGCTCAAGCCGCGCTCGAAGGAATGATCAAGGCGGGCAATTTCATACCATTTTCCCAAATAGCGTTGAACGTCAAATCCTTCAACAGGTTTTATGCCATCGGGTAAGCTTGCACAAGCTGTCATAACAAAAACTACAAACAGAGATAGCAGCACGCGCTTAATGATTATCATAGCGATTTTCCTTAGTGTGTTCCAAAAACGCCCGCTAGTGCTAATGCGGAGCTTACGATGAAGGTTAGATGTAAACGAAACGTGCCGTAGTTAACGTTTAGGCGTTCAAACAAAAGTGCGTGATCAACCCAAAAAGCTAGCCAGAATAAAACGCTGATCACGATGAGTCCGACTTGCGTGGGGAGTAGCAATGAAACCCATGCGCAAATGGCAGGAAGGACGCTATAACCATAAAAGCGATGCAGCAATGATGTTGGCATGGAATCATGGTGAGCCAAGGCGACTCCCCAATGGACTGCGCCGATAAAACTGAGAATAATCGCGGCGTAACTCATAAGGAGTTGCCCGGTTCGAGCTAAGTCGAAGCCGACAATTCCAATACCTGCCACGAGACAAAGTGACAAAATAACGAATGGAATCAAGCCGCCATAGCCCATGATCAAGGCAGCGACAGGCATTGGGAGAGTTGATTTTTTTCCATCAGTATTCATGTGGGAATTATAAGGGGTGTGGGTAAAAAAAGCCTAATGACTGGAGTAAAAGTGTAGCCATTGAGAGGTGTTTACCTTGCTTGGTGAGATTTGATCTTTCACGCTGATTGCTCTGGTATTTTTCTGAGGGACAGCGACGATAGAGTGGATGAATTAATGGGTTAAGCATAGTTTACTCAAAGAAATGTAAAGCATTGGTATGCATAATCTTCTTCGCGACTTCTGGTGGAAGCTGTTTAAGCCAACTGCGATGAAAGTCCCAAAACTTTCCTAGCTCTTGCCAGCCTGTATCTGCTACATCCCAAGCGTCCAGTTGTTCCACAGGCCAAACGGTATCTGAGCCAACCATAAAGCGGTTTGGATATTTAATAAATAAGGCTTTCCAGTCTTCTAATAATTTGCCTTCTGAATCGGTGTGTTGATTATCGACATAGCGCCAAGGGTCTCGAGCTGCCATGCCACTCCAAACGTTTTTACATTGGGTCATGACCGTATCGATGTGAGTGGGTTTTAGAATGGCGCCAGCGTGTGCCCAGATAATGCGTGTTTTAGGGTAACTCTCACAAATCTTTAGCATGAAGTCTGGGTTGGAGAATTCGGTGTGTAGCATGATGGGAGTATCATATGCTTCGGAGAGCTTCATGAGTCCATCTAGTACATTTTTGGATTTCTGTTTAGGGGCGAAGCCGCCAATAATATGGAGTTCTCCAATGCCGCTGTATTCTCCAGATTTTAAGGCTTCAGCTGCTCGGGTCACGACAGTTTTGTCGTGTTGCCAGCGAAACCAGCCGAGTGATTCTCGATACGGGCTGTAGAAGGCGATAATCCTTTCAGGGGCTAGTTTTTTTAAGCTGAGTGCAAGTTTGGCGGGCTTGCCGATGACGACAGCGTGGCTGATATCGTGTTCGTCGAGGAACTGTATCGCTGCTTCGGGGGAGGTGACTTCTTTTTGGCTCCACTTATAGTGCATGTGCATGTCAAAAACAGTTTGCTCACTGTAGGCGAATTGGCTAGAGCCAATACTTAAGCTAATACTAATGAATAGGAATATAATCTTCATGGTGATTTTATTGTGTAAATACGCGTTTTCAGGTAAAAAAACGTCTAAAATAGTACCATTATTAGCATATATTCACGGTTAAAGTATATGTTTACTATTTGATTTATTAATATTGTATACAAGAGTCTTCCATATGAACTACTCTTAAGTTTCTACGGCAATACGGCATCTAGTCGACGAGTGATTTTTTAGGGCAAATATGACGTAGTATTTTTATATGTGTACATCAGAGTTGTACAAAATTTTCATTGGTTGACTGGCGAAATATCATGAAATTCATCAAAACCTGTAATTTTCTAAAAGAACTCAGAGCATTCTGTATTACTTATCAAGAAGGTAATATGAGCAAGGCATCTGAAATTTTATTTGCAAGTCAGCCTACGATCTCTTTACAGATTAAAAAGCTGGAGTCTGAGCTTGGCGTTAAGTTATTTGAGCGTCGAGGGCCGAAGCTGAAAATCACAACAGAAGGGGAGATTCTCTACAATATTGCGATTCCGTTGGTGCAGGGGATTGACCATATTAAAGATGAGTTTCAATCACGGCATACCGATTTGGCAGCGGGTGAATTAACTATCGCTGCTGAAGAATCCACCTTACTCTACACCTTGCCTGGGCCGATTCGTGAGTTTGTTCAGCAGTATCCAGGGATTCGTGTAAAATTGTCAAATGTAACTGGGCGTAATGGTCGCGAATTAGTGCTGGCAGATGAGGTTGATCTTGCAGTTAGCTCTATGTTGGATACGCCTGCTAATATGAATTACTCTCCGTTTGTTTCTTACCCGCCAATCCTGATTACACCCAAAGGACATCCTTTATCTAAGGTCGATAATATTACCATGCAGGATATTGGTAAGTATGGTTTGATTTTACCGCCCTCGCATTTTAGTAGTTGGCGTTTAATTAAGATGGTGTTCGCACTGAATGGTGTGAGTTTCAACGTAGCGTTGGAGGCCGGTGGTTGGGAAGTTGTTAAATCTTATGTCGCTTTGGGTCTTGGCATCTCAATCGTAACGAGTATTTGTATCGGTGATGATGAAGATAGAGAAAAGTTTGAGATTATTCCGCTTGAGAAGTATTTCCCAAGTCGTAAATATGGTGTTGTGACCAGAAAAAACAAAGTGCTCTCATCCCCTGCACAGCGTTTTATTGATATTTTGCATGCGCATTATTCGAAAAATGCTAAGCAGTTGGTTGCTTAGTATTCAATATACCAATGCTTAATACGGTGTAGCAAAAAAGCCGCTCAAATGGAGCGGCTTTTTTGTTTGTGTGAAAGATGACATGAGTCCTGTGTGGTTTTGCTTTGAATAACGTGAGTTACGTGGGTGTGTTCCGTCACTAAAAACCGAAATGCAGAGAAATACACTTCGCAATTCCAGCCCTGTTAAATCAACAATCACTGTATAGCTATTAACTTTTCAAATAGTAACAATAGTGTGGAGGGGATAGTTAAACAGCCATATCCAACATATTGTGACCTGACTGAACATCTATTCAGCTAGTCGGGCCTTAGAACATCAATTAGCCCCAGATTAAAGCATAATAGATCTCTGAAACACCTTTCTACTATAGGTGTTTTTTAATACTTAAAATTAGTCGAGCAATTTGGAAATGGATAAGCGAATCACAGCTGGAGGCTTACAGGTCTCCGAGTCTTTATATGAGTTAGTATCAGAAACCATTATGCCTGGTCTTGAAGGGGTTGACGCAGAGGCTTTTTGGAATGGTTTTGGTGAGATGGTTCGCGAATTAGCACCAGTGAACGCAGCGCTACTAGAAAAACGTGAAGATATTCAGCGCCAGCTCAATGCTTGGCATAAAGATCAAGATGGTGCAAATTTTGATTTCGAAGCTTATAAAGCATTCTTACTTGAAATTGGCTACTTGCTTCCAGAAGGTGATGATTTCCACGTCTCGACAGAGAATGTAGATGCAGAAATCGCTTCTATCGCAGGCCCTCAACTGGTTGTTCCAGTTAACAATGCTCGCTATGCGTTGAATGCAGCCAATGCCCGCTGGGGCAGTCTTTATGATGCACTTTATGGTACAGACGCTATCTCTGAAGAGAATGGTTGTGAGAAAGGTGCTGAGTTCAATGAAGCCCGTGGACGTGCTGTTATTGAGAAAGGCTTTGAAGTCCTTGATCAAGCAATTCCTCTTAATGATGGTGTCTCTCATAAGGACGTTACCGCTTATGTGTTGGCAAATGCGAATGGTGATAAGCACGTAGCGGCGAAGCTAAAGCACGGTAAGCAAGTTGCTTTACAAAATATGGATCAGTTGGTGGGGTATAAGCGCGATGGCGACAACCTTACTTTGTTGTTTGTTAACAATGGTTTGCACCTTGAACTACAGATTGACCCAGATAGCCCCGTTGGAAAACTTAATACCGCAGGAATTAAGGATATCGTTCTTGAGTCTGCTTTAACGACGATTCAGGACTGTGAAGATTCAGTTGCGGCTGTTGACGCAGAAGATAAAGCGCTCGTTTATAGCAACTGGCTAGGGCTAATGCGTGGTGATTTACAAGAAACGCTTTTGAAAAACGGCAAAGAAATCACTCGTTCACTGAACGCAGATAGAGAATATAAGAGTGTTGATGGTTCGCCATTAGTACTCTCAGGTCGTAGCTTAATGTTGGTTCGTAACGTTGGTCATTTGATGACGAATGATGCGATCTTGACAGAAGAAGGTGACGAAATTCCGGAAGGTATGATGGATGCAATGATCACGGGTTTGATCTCCATGCATGACCTTCAAGGCACTGGCCCTTACAAGAACAGTAAAGCGGGCAGTATTTATATCGTAAAACCCAAAATGCATGGCCCTGAAGAAGTGGCATTTGCATCTAAGATTTTCAACAAGGTTGAAGATGTTTTGGGTTTTGCACGTAATACCATGAAAATTGGCATTATGGATGAAGAACGTCGTACCACAGTTAACTTGAAAGAGTGTATCCGTGCGGTTCAAGAGCGCGTGATCTTCATCAATACAGGTTTCCTTGATCGTACGGGTGATGAGATTCATACCAGTATGGAAGCAGGTGTATTCCTTCCTAAAGCAGAAATCAAAGGTCAGCCCTGGATTGCCGCTTATGAGGATTGGAATGTTGATACTGGCTTACTTTGTGGGCTACAAGGTAAAGCACAGATCGGTAAAGGCATGTGGGCTATGCCTGATCTCATGGGGCAAATGCTTAAGGAAAAAATCGGACATCCAAACATGGGGGCTAACTGTGCATGGGTGCCATCTCCAACAGCTGCAACATTACATGCTACGCATTATCATCAAGTGAATGTTGGTGATGTACAGGAACAATTGAAGTCTCGTCCACGCGCTAACCTTGATGACATTCTAACGATCCCACTTATGAAGGGTGATCGTACGTTGAGTGCAGAAGAAATCCAGCAGGAACTTGATAACAACGCGCAAGGCATTTTGGGCTACGTTGTTCGCTGGATCGACCAAGGTGTTGGTTGTTCAAAAGTACCTGATATCAAGCATGTTGGTTTGATGGAAGATCGTGCGACCTTACGTATTTCTAGTCAGCATATGGCGAACTGGTTACACCATGGTGTGTGTACTGAGGAGCAAGTTGTTGAGACGTTTAAGCGCATGGCTATCGTCGTTGATAAGCAAAATGAAAATGATCCTACTTACGCAGCAATGGCTCCAGAGTGTTCTGGAACGGCCTTTGAAGCGGCATTGGATCTTGTACTGAAAGGTTACGAGCAACCAAGTGGTTATACTGAGCCGTTACTTCATGCTTATCGCTACAAATTAAAGAATTCATAGCAATAAAAATAAGCTATACCACTATTCAATTCAATCTAGAGAGGATATAAATATGTCTCAATATCAAGACGACATTCAAGCCGCAGCTGCGTTAAAAGATGCAAACGGTTCATCATGGGATGGCATTAACGCTGAATCTGTTGCGCGTATGCGTGCACAGAATCAATTCAAGAACGGTTTAGATATCGCTCAATATACTGCTGATATCATGCGTGCAGATATGGATGCGTACGACAATGATAGCTCCATGTACACGCAGTCTTTGGGGTGCTGGCACGGTTTTATCGGTCAACAGAAAATGATTTCTATTAAGAAACATTTCGAAGGCAAAACTGATCGTCGCTACCTATACCTTTCAGGCTGGATGGTTGCTGCACTACGTTCTGAGTTCGGACCACTTCCTGACCAATCAATGCACGAGAAGACTTCTGTTGCAGCATTGATCGAAGAGCTTTACACATTCCTACGTCAAGCAGACGCGCGTGAACTAGGCGGTTTGTTCCGTGATCTAGATGCAGCTCGTGACGCTGGTGATGACGCGAAAGCAGCTGAAGTACAAGATGCTATCGATAACCACGTCACTCACGTAGTGCCCATTATTGCTGATATCGATGCTGGTTTTGGTAACGCTGAAGCGACTTACCTAATGGCTAAGCAGATGATCGAAGCGGGTGCTTGTTGTATCCAGATCGAAAATCAGGTTTCTGATGAAAAGCAATGTGGTCACCAGGACGGTAAAGTAACCGTTCCTCACGAAGACTTCCTAGCGAAGATCCGTGCTGTACGTTACGCATTCCTTGAGTTGGGTATCGACAACGGTGTCATCGTTGCACGTACTGACTCACTAGGTGCTGGCCTTACTAAGCAAATCGCTGTAACTAAAGAGCCTGGCGATCTTGGCGATCAATACAATGCATTCCTGGATTGTGAAGAAGTTACTGCTGACGACATGCTTAACGGCGATGTTGTAATCAACCAAGGTGGCAAGCTTGTACGTCCTAAGCGTCTTGCTAGCAACTTGTTCCAATTCAAAGCAGGTACAGGTGAAGCACGTTGTGTTCTTGATTGTGTTACTTCTCTACAGAACGGCGCAGACATGATCTGGATCGAAACTGAAAAGCCACACGTTGCTCAAATCGGCGGAATGGTTAATGCAGTTCGTGAAGTTGTTCCTAATGCTAAGCTTGTTTATAACAACAGCCCATCATTCAACTGGACGCTAAACTTCCGTCAGCAAGTATTCGATGCAATGACAGAAGCTGGAGAAGATGTATCTGCATACAACCGTGATGAGCTAATGGATGTTAAATATGACGGAACTGAGTTAGCGACTACTGCTGACGAGAAGATCCGTACTTTCCAGGCTGATGGCGCTCGTGAAGCAGGTATCTTCCATCACCTAATCACTCTTCCTACTTACCACACTGCTGCATTATCTACTGACAACCTGGCGAAAGAATACTTCGGTGATCAAGGTATGCTTGGCTATGTATTGGGTGTTCAGCGTAAAGAGATCCGTGAAGGAATCGCCTGCGTTAAACATCAGAACATGTCTGGATCAGATATGGGTGATGATCACAAAGAATACTTCGCTGGTGATGCTGCATTGAAAGCGGCTGGTGAAGATAACACGATGAACCAGTTCTCATAAGTGTTGGAATGAATTATTGCCTGGTTTGATTGTAGGCGTAGGTAGTGGGGTGGATTGTTTTACTAGTTACATAAAACCCCACTAATTCGTTTATTAGCGTAGGCGCTAATTCTTAGTAATGTGAAGTTTATTTAACTTCATTGCAGTTCCTAAGTGCTGATTAGTTACATAGATGTTACTGAATTGAGGGTCTACGCAAAACTCCTTTGGTTATCCTGGTTTTGTAACAGTAATTAGACAGCTTTGAGGCGTTCGCGGCGTTGTACCTAATAGGCAAAATGGTACATATAGCTGCAACGCCTCTTTTTTTGGGCGTGATTTATGCAATGATAAGCGTTCTATTTGTCACTCAATGCAAAACGTTTCCACGCTTTTTCTCAACGTTCCTTCTCGTATTTACCCAATAGTGCGTGTGTTGTTGAGTAAGGTTAATTGCTTAAGCCGTGCTCTAATTGTAGAGATTATTCTTTGGCTCGTTCACGAAGCAAAGTGACTTGCTCTCCAGCAATTCCCCAGTTATCTGTTTCAACTTCATCAATGACTACAAAAGTCGTTGCTGGATTTTTGTTTAATACTTTCTCTAGCAAATCTGTTACACCAGCAATTAACTCTGCTTTTTGCTCAGAGGTAACGCCTTCATTCGTGACTTTGATATTTACGTAGGGCATTGCTTGTTCCTTTTTTAAGAATGGATCAAGCCTCTCAGTACCTTATTGAGAGGCTGTTAGCTGCATTATTTCTGCATAATGATCTTCTGCCATTCAGCAGGGCCAGTGTTATGCACCGAAATACCTTGGCTATCCACTGCGACGGTTACTGGCATGTCTTTCACTTCAAACTCGTAAATCGCTTCCATGCCCATTTCTGGGAAGGCGAGAACTTGTGAGCCAATAATGGCTTTTGAGACGAGGTAGGCTGAACCGCCGACTGCCATCAGATAGGCTGACTCATGTTTCTTGATGCTTTCAATTGCAATTGGGCCACGCTCAGCTTTGCCGATCATGCCAAACAAGCCTGTTTCTTCAAGTACCTGATCCGTAAACTTATCCATACGAGTAGCAGTTGTTGGGCCAGCTGGACCAACGACTTCATCTCTAACCGGATCAACAGGTCCAACGTAGTAGATAAAGCGGCCTTTAAGATCTACCGGTAACTCTTCACCTTTATCGAGTAGCTCAACAATGCGTTTGTGAGCAGCATCACGACCAGTAAGGATTTTTCCTGAAAGTAATAAAACTTCACCGGGTTTCCAGCTCTTCACTTCATCTTTGGTGATGCTATCCATATTCACGCGGCGTGCACTTTCATCTGGCGTATATTCTAGGTCAGGCCATGCAGAAAGGTCAGGAGCTGTCTGTAGAGCAGGGCCAGAACCATCAAGTGTGAAATGTGTGTGACGCGTTGCCGCACAGTTTGGAATCATACAAACCGGTAAGGATGCCGCATGTGTTGGGTAATCTTTGATTTTGATATCAAGAACGGTTGTTAGGCCGCCCAGACCTTGTGCACCAATACCAAGATCATTGACTTTATCCATGATTTCAAGGCGTAGCTCTTCTGCACGGTTTTGTGGGCCACGTTCACGCAGTTCGTGAATATCAATCGGCTCCATTAGAGACTCTTTAGCCAGTACCGCTGCTTTTTCTGCCGTACCCCCAATACCAATGCCCAACATGCCCGGAGGACACCAGCCAGCACCCATCGTTGGCACTGTTTTGAGTACCCAATCAACAATGCTGTCGCTAGGGTTGAGCATCACCATCTTGGCTTTGTTTTCAGAGCCGCCGCCTTTTGCTGCGACTTCAACTTCAACCGTATCACCCGGAACAACCGTCATGTGGATAACAGCTGGTGTATTGTCACCGGTATTTTTTCGAGCACCAGCAGGGTCTGCAAGAATTGATGCGCGAAGTACGTTGTCAGGGTGTTGATAGGCGCGTCTTACACCTTCGTTAACCATATCCTCAACGCTTAGCTCGCTATCCCATGTGACATTCATACCAATCTTCATAAAGACCGTCACAATGCCTGTATCCTGACAAATCGGACGACGACCTTCGGCACACATGCGAGAATTTACCAGAATTTGTAGCATGGCATCTTTTGCTGCCGGAGATTCTTCTTTCTTCCATGCTTCATGCATAGCTTCAATAAAATCAGTGGGGTGAAAGTAGGAAATGAATTGTAAGGCATCGGCTACACTGTCGATGACATCGGCTTGCTTAATGACTGGCATAGATATTCTCGCTGTTTGCGTTATTGGAGCGCTGGCTACGCAACGTCTTGCCTCTAGTTTTAAGATGATTCTCACTTAAAAGCAATGGCTAAGCCCTAGTATCGAATAATACAATTATCTGCATTAGGTCATGCAATGTGTCTTTTGATAGTTAAAAGTTTAGTCTACAAGTTCAGGTCAATAGGCTCTGCTTGACTCATGTGTTCAATAACGAGGTCGAGTTGTACTTGAGTTTCGTTTTCAAGGCTGTAGCTTTTTAGTTTGTCGAATAGTTCCTGTTGCTCAAGGATATAGCGTTCCCCAGAACTAAGTTGGACATAAGCAGCCCAAGGAATGAATTTGGTGAGGACGTAGTCTTGATCTTCCTCTGGGGAAATATCAATATTTAAGCCCGAAATATAAACCAAATTGCGCCCCGCATAAGCAGGGTCTTGAGAGACGCTTCGGAAGGCTCGATCAAACTCAGCTTCTGTATTTACCTGTGCAGATGTTAGCATTGGGTTTGATGAGGTAACAATCCATGGCATGGCGCGCATAAGATTTTTCTCAATCTGCTGCATGCTGTCGAATCCTCCCACTAAATCTGTTTGATAGGTATAGCTAAAATACTCGGGGAGTAAAGAGTCTCCTATCGCTTGTGGGCCAGAATTTATGTCAAAGAACCAATTCATGTGATCAAAAAAATCTTGCGTGGCTTGAAAGGTTCTGGATGTGCTTTGGATGGAGATGGGGATGTATTCACCTTCGCTATGCATTTCTATCATTTTTTCGAGATTCAGCATTAAACTCAGTTCTCGAGTGCGAGATAAAAACTGATTGTCAATGGTGATTAGACAACGTTTAGCGTGCATATCAACAAAAATATGATTTTTTGCGAATTCGTATTCTTTTAAATACCAATCAAGTACACCATGAATTTTTCCGCAGTTACTTGAGCATTGCGAATGTTCGCTTTGGATACGACGGTACGTACCGTAGACTTTGGTTATAGGGTCATAGCCAACATGGCTGGCATGTAATATGAATAAATCCTTACCATGATGTGCGTGCGGCCCGTGTCGTTCGCAGGCCATAATGCCGCCAACTTGTCCGTGATTGAAAGGAAACACACCAAAATGTTTAGCCAGTAAAATGATGGGGTAGCCTTGGCTCTCATCAGAACAGAAAGCACGTGAAGGCATGATTTTTCCAGTTTCAAAGCCTAAATCTAACAGCCAGTTGTGGAGTCTGGGAATGAAATTACTATACCAAAACCAGTAGTGATCCATACGAAAATTACCGATTCTCGCCTGAATATTTTCACGAACATTATACATAATTGTTTGTTTTATTTATGAGTGGTTTGAAGGGAAAAATTCTTCAGATAATTGTACCAAAATCTACGTTGCCTTGATTTCTACTTTATTAATACATTGTATTGTGATTAGGAAGTGCAACGAGATTAATGTATTCAATTGGTTAGGCTGTATAGGGGGCTGTTTTTGGTGTTTTGCATCAGGTAATAGTCATCTGCGATAAAGCATGTGGTTCTCTTATGTTTCTTTGAAGGTTTAAACGCTACTTGGAAAAACCAGATAATTTCTAGAAAGTTAAGTGAAAGGCTGTGCACTATTAACAATTGTTAATGGCTAACTTGATAAATCGATATGCTATTGAGCGACACCTTTAATGATCATCTCAGGAAAAGCCGATACAATGCCGCATATCTTAATGGCGACCTTCTGAATCTATATGGATAATGTCAATCTACGAGTCTATTCCTTTATTGATTCGTTACAACCACAGCTTGCTTCTTATTTAGCAACGTCTTCACAGGGTTTTTTGCCGATTCCGGGTGATGCGTGTTTGTGGGTTGAGGTTTCTCCGAGTATGTCTGTCCATAAGCTTAGTGATCTTGCTTTAAAGCAGACCAATGTTCGTCTTGGTCAGCAAGTGGTGGAACGTGCCTTTGGTACAATGGAGGTGCACTATCGCAATCAGAGTGAAGTTCAAGCGGCGGGTGATGCGATTCTAAACGAGATTCATCATGATATCTCTCACCGTGAACCTTGCCGTATTGCCTGGAAGGAAATTATTCGCGCAGTCGCACCTGACCATGCAACATTGATCAACCGCCAACTACGTCAAGGTTCGATGCTGCTTCCTGGTAAGAGTATGTTTATTCTTGAGACCGAGCCAGCAGGATATATCGTATATGCGGCCAATGAAGCAGAAAAGGGGGCGCATGTAACTTTAGTTGATGTCAAAGCTTTTGGTCCGTTTGGTCGCTTGATTATGATGGGAACAGAAGCTGAGGCCGAACAGGCTATGTTTGCTGCTGAGCGTGCAATTGATAGACTAAATCAGAATGCGGGTCAGCGTTAGTTTGTTTTATCCTTGTCGGTGGTGTTCAAGGTGAGTGTTTACAGCTCTTGATTAATTACTGATGCAATCCTCTGTATATTTCAATCTGCTTATGTGTTTCTTCACGTATGGTTTTTGTCCCATCATCAATTAAAAATTCTAGAAATTTTTGTGCTGTGCAAGAAAGTCGTTTGTTCTTAAGGTGAACGGCATACCATTTTCGTGTAATAGGAAAGTGTTGTACATCAAGCACTGTTAATAACCCTGCCTCTAGTTCCAGCTTTAGATTATGTAGGGATAAGACTGAAATCCCCAAGCCTGCCATAACAGCCTGTTTAATGGCTTCGGCGCTACCTAATTCCATATAAGTATTGGCTCTTAAATTGTTTTCTTGAAAGAGTCGTGCTCTACAGGCTCTAGTTCCAGAGCCCTGTTCTCTAGATATAAAGCGCTCATTAGCAATTGTAGATAAAGGGATATTTTTTTCATTTGCAAAAGGGTGATCCTTAGGGGCAACAACCACTAAAGGGTTGTCTAGAAAATAATAAGCTTCCAGCGAAATGTTTTGGGGGAGGGTGCCCATGATAAAAATATCATCAAGGTTCTCAGCTAATCTATCGCCTACCTTGGACTGATTGGTGATTGTCAAAGCAGGTTCGACTTCGGGGTGGTCTTTTAAGAAACGCCCTAGCAAATGAGGCATGAAGTATTTAGAGGTGGTGATTGCAGAAAGGCGCAAGGGGCCTTTGATGGTTTTACCCATATCTTGAATGTCTGAATTGAGTAGCTCAAGTCTGTTAAGTACATCGTCTGTAGCTTCAAATAACTCTTTTCCGGCCTCAGTTAAGAAGATTTTTTTGCCGACTTTCTCTACAAGGGGGATTCCCACACTCTCGGCAAGGCGTTTTATCTGAATCGATACACCGGATTGAGAAAGATGCAATTCCTTTGCAACAGCAGTAAATGATAAGTGTGTAGCAAGACTGTGAAATAAACGCATCTGGTGAATGGTTATATGCTTTAAATTCATGCTGTTGTATTCTCTATAAAGATATTAGTCTTTTCTAATATTAACTATGGTTAATGGTGTCCATGAGAACTATTTACTGTTAGTAGTCTAGGACATTTTCTATCATCCTCCCAGCTGAAGACGAGCCTCGTCGAGGCACTAAATTCCCAACTGCGTTTATAGGAAGGAGAAAATAATGGCGAAGAAATACGAAGCTGGTGTTAAGGAATATCGGCAAACTTATTGGCAGCCAGAATATGTCCCGTTGGACTCTGATATTCTGGCATGTTTTAAGATCAGCCCGCAACCTGGTGTTGACCGTGAAGAAGCTGCAGCCGCTGTGGCAGCAGAATCTTCAACAGGTACATGGACTACGGTATGGACTGACCTTTTGACCGATATGGATTATTACCGTGGACGTGCGTACTCAATCGAAGACGTACCAGGTGATGATTCTTGCTTCTATGCATTTATCGCATACCCAATCGATCTTTTTGAAGAAGGTTCGGTTGTAAACGTATTTACCTCTTTGGTAGGTAACGTATTCGGATTTAAAGCGGTACGTGCTCTACGTCTGGAAGACGTAAGATTCTCGCTACACTACATCAAGACATGTAATGGACCACCGCATGGTATCCAGGTTGAGCGTGATCATATGACTAAATATGGTCGTCCAATGCTGGGTTGTACTATCAAGCCTAAGCTTGGTCTATCGGCTAAAAACTACGGTCGTGCGGTATATGAAGTACTACGTGGTGGACTTGATTTCTCGAAAGATGATGAAAACATCAACTCACAGCCATTCATGCGTTGGAGAGATCGCTTCTTGTTTGTTCAAGATGCAATCGAAACTGCTGAGGCTCAAACAGGTGAGCGTAAAGGTCACTACCTTAACGTTACTGCTCCTTCTCCAGAAGAAATGTACGAGCGTGCTGAATTTGCTAAAGAGATTGGTTCTCCGATCATCATGCATGACTTCCTAACAGGTGGTTTGACTGCAAACACAGGTCTGGCTCGCTGGTGTCGTAAGAATGGTGTGTTACTTCACATTCACCGTGCAATGCACGCTGTACTAGATCGTAACCCACATCACGGTATTCACTTCCGTGTTCTAACTAAAGCACTTCGTTTGTCAGGTGGTGATCATCTCCATACGGGTACGGTTGTTGGTAAGTTGGAAGGTGACAGAGCGTCAACATTAGGTTGGATCGATTTACTACGTGAATCATTCGTTCCTGAAGATCGTTCACGCGGTATCTTCTTCGATCAGGACTGGGGTTCAATGCCTGGTGTATTCGCTGTTGCTTCGGGTGGTATCCACGTATGGCACATGCCTGCGCTAGTTAGCATCTTTGGTGATGACTCAGTACTCCAGTTTGGTGGTGGTACTCTTGGTCACCCTTGGGGTAACGCTGCTGGTGCTGCTGCTAACCGTGTCGCTTTGGAAGCGTGTGTAGAAGCTCGTAACCGTGGTGTTGAATTAGAACGTGAAGGTAAGGAAATCCTTACTAAAGCTGCTAACTCAAGCCCAGAACTTAAGATCGCTATGGAAACATGGAAAGAAATTAAGTTTGAGTTCGACACAGTCGATAAGCTTGATACACAGAACCGTTAATCTTAAGGAGTAAATAATATGTCTAATGTTGCAGACTTCAAACAGTCAATTAAATTTGAAACATTTTCTTATTTACCTGCTTTAACATCTGAAGAAACTCGTGCTCAGATTCAATACATCGTTTCACAAGGTTGGAACCCTGCGATTGAGCATGTTGAGCCAGCACGTGCAGCTGATATTTACTGGTTCATGTGGAAGCTTCCCATGTTCGGTGAGCAGAGTGTTGATGAAATTCTTACAGAGCTAGAAGCGTGTAAGCGTGAATATCCGAATCATCACATTCGTTTGATCGGCTATGACAACTATACGCAGAGTCAAGGGACAGCATTCGTTGTATATCGCGGCTAATTAATCCACAGACTTGAGGATATAAACATGCCACAAAATGTGACAAGCGCCGACAAAAAACGTATGGCGCAAGAGGCCCGGACACGGGCCGCACTAAAAAAGCAGAGCGGAGGTGGCAGGTCTCGTACAAGACCTGCAAGACCAAATGGTAGCGCGGCAGCGAGTGCCAGTTCTGATGTAACGATGACAGCCAATGCTCCTGCGAATGGCGCACCTTCTCAAGATATCTCAGCAGCTAATACGTTAAGTGCTGAGATGTTGAAGGGGGCCGTTGATCAATTTGAGACTGCTGATGAAAACGTAGCAGACGAATTGTGTGAAATGGTTGTTACCAACCCTGCAGCGTTAGGGTCGTTAACACCTGCTATTCGTAGGCTCTGTCGTAATCGCCGCAAAGTCATTTCCTCGAGAGGGAAAGTCGGTGTGATGAAAACGCGTAATGCATCGGGTACTTCTAGTAACGCGATGCTAGCGAATGCATTACTTGATGATGATGCGGGTTCGAGAGATTTTGCAAAGAGCCGACGTTCTGCTATCAGCAGGATGGGGCGAGGCAATAAGCCGAAAAGTCGGCCAAGTCGGCCTCAGCGTCCAAAAGTAGCGCCGCCTAAAGTTGAGGTTGGAACAACGCTATCCGGTGGTTCTGTTACAGGGACGCAGGTTGAACGTATTGAGAACGTTACAGGTAACGAGCAAGGAATATGTCGTTCGGTAACGGGTACTGAGTACATTGGTACTGAACAATTCTCCAACTTTTGTGATACCACTCCAGAGAAACCAACGCCGAAGGTTGGCGCAAGTCTTACGGTTTCAGGTGGGGCAGTTTCTGGCACAGAAATCGGACGTTCTGTAAAGATGACAGGTGATGAGCAAGGTTCATGTCAGGCGGTTACTGGTTCTGAATACCTTGGCGCTGAACGGTTTGCTGATTTTTGTGACAACAAGGGCTTAACTCAGCCAGCTAATAAAGTTGTTGCAGGAACTAGCCAGAAGCAAGGTATCTCGATTACTGGTGCTGACGAAGCCAGGCAGAATGCTACAACGGGGATGGAAATTGGTGCTGATAGACCTATTACAGGTTCTCAGTACACAGAAGTCTCTAAGGATTTGTCGAGTTACTCATCTGGTCGTTCTAATTTGCCAAGCAAAATGGAGCGCCCTGAAGCACCTGGTGGATCAGGTGTTACTGGTGATGAATACAGTTCCTATGATGAGATTACTGGCTCAGATTATTCGTTCAATTCTCCGTCATTTTCTTATAGCAGAGCATCAAGTGAAGCTGCGCAAGTGCCGAGCAAAGTAGGTGTTGATGCCTCATGTTCGGGACAACGTATTACAGGCAACTTGGTCGATCGTTCTGAGAAAGTTACGGGTAATGAACATGGTTCTGATCGACATTTGACAGGTTCTCAGTACGGCCGTAATAGCTGTGCACAGCCTTCAAAGGTTTCATCGACCCATGCTTTCGCGGGTGGTCGGTTGACTGGTAACAGGGTAGAACATGACCCAAAAATCAACGGTGATGGGATCAGCGGGTGTCAACCTGTCACCGGAACGGAGCTACATGGTTTAGAGCAATTAGCTGACCATTGTTCCAGCACCCAAGTGCCTGTTTCAGCAGGGTTCGATAATACGCCACCGATGGTGCCGCCACAACCAGCAGTAGAGCCTCATGCGCATGATTTTGCACAGGCGATACCGCAACAGTTTGTGCAGCCAACAGTGGCGCATGTCCAGCCCCAGAACGCAGTGCCAGCAGCTGCTCCTCAGGGTGCATGCTGCAACCAATGTGCAGCGAGACAGTTAGCGGAACAGGCCGGTTTGTTACATGGTCACCAGCATCCGCAAGCTCAACCAGCCATGATGCAAGAGCCGCAAGCTCAGCATTATGTGCAACAAAATGTGGGGATGGTCACAGGCCCAAATAACATGGGCTTGGGAGTGGTTTCAGGTGTGCCTGAAGCACATTATCCACAACACGCTGTACAAACCACGGCAAATGTTCCTGTCTATCAGACGCAGACAGCGCAATTTGCACAACAGCATGCATATCCTAACCCTAACGGGCAGGTGCAGCCTGTTGAACAAGCCCATGATCCCTTTTCTCATCGAGTTACAGGAGAAGGTCGTGATGATGGTTTGCCCATAACAGGTGATAACTGGGCGCGTGGTGATCAGGTAACTGGCACAGAAGGGCGTTGGTCGCAAGGCCGCAACCCTACGCTACAAGTGGACTCCAGAATGAATGTTCCGGGAGCGCATTTAAACAAAGGGATGGATCGTCCTCAAGCAGTAGAGCCTATTGCTCCAATAACCGGGAGTAGCGGTAATACTGAGTCAGGTGCACAGGTGACGGTATCGGGCGGAGCCCGAGGATAGAAGGTTAAGAGGATTAGTTTATGAATACACGAAATGCATACGCTATTCGAGCGGCAAAAATGCAAAACAGTCGAACGACGAGAAGTCGTAGGGTTGCTACTGCATCGGCGCCAGCTGGATTAGCGCTTGCAAACGCAGATTCTACTCCTGTTCCTCTAGAAGAGGCTGCTGCAGCATTGTCTACTCAATCTTGTAGCAGTCTTCCTCCTCGTCATACCAGGCATCCGTTAACGGATGGATACATGAATGCGCGCTTGGCGCATTGTGAAGAGTCAGTGAATGGCCGCTTCGACGCGATCATTCCTGCATTAAGAGCCATAGCAGATCGTCCCTATGGTAGTGGCTACGACAATGACGTGCAGAAAATTGCAAGTCAGTATCTTGGCTATAAATTACCTCAATCCAGTCTGGAGTACGCTTGGATTGAAGGCCCCAATATGAAGAAGCTGTATGGGCATTGTGCCTTTACAGCACTACAAAAGTCGGTGGAGCAATTCACTGATGATTTGAAAAATCAAGTAGAGACTGTTCAGGATACCCGTAATTTCTTTTTAGATTGTGGTTATCACGCGGTTGACATCAGTCCTTGTTCCGATGGTCGCTTGAAAGGACTCATGCGCTACATCTTGAGGCTGCCCTTATCATCATTTACGCGTCGAAAAGCATACGCAGGTGCATTATTTGATGTTGAAACCGATGTGAAACATTGGGCAGATACCGAATTAAAACGTTTTCGTGAGGGTGTACCTTCAACAGTTGATTCAGGAACACGCTACCTGAAAATAGCGGTATATCATTTCAGTACCAGTATGCCAACGCATGAAGGATGTGCAGCTCACGGAAGTAATGATAAACAAGCGATTGGTGCGGCAATAGAACGCCTTGAGCAGTTTAAAGAAGCTATCGAAAACTCCTTTTGCTGTGGGGCAACGACCGATATTTTACTAATTGGCGTTGATACCGATAACGATTCGATTCGTGTTCATACCCCTGACTCAACCGGCAAGATAAATGCTTATCGTTATGTTGATAATGCTGAATTATATGCCTCAACAGTTAGTCTTACAGAAGATGATGGTCGCATTAGTGTTCACGAAACCATTAGAAACTCTTGCATGCAGGATGGGTGGGCGAAAGCAGACGGTGAGCCTCATGAGGGCATGCGTCGTCTTATAGCAAACTTATTAATAAACAATCTTTCGCAGATTGATTATGTTTCAGACCTCTACGGTGGTGTCTATTCCGATATTGGCCATGGCGAAAAATATATCAGCGTGGGGGACGGCATTGAAGAAGTACAGATGCGCAACCTCGCTTATTACGCTCACCTCCACACATTGGAAGAAGGTGTGGCTGACATGGATGTTGGTATTAAGATCTTGACTGGCTTGAATGTGAAACACGGTTTGCCGATTCCTATCGCCATTCATTATCGCTATGACGCCAAAGTACCTAGCGCACGTGAACGTGTGATTGAAAAAGCGCAGCGTGTAAAAGCGGCTATCCAGAAGCGTTATGCGGACTTGGATAAAGAAGATTTCCTAGCTTTTCAGTTAACCATACAAGATCGTCCAACAGGTAGTGAGTTCGAGCTTGTGGAGAGCGCGTTATGAGAATTATGAAAGTCGAAAAGACGCTTGTTTCTACCAACCGCGTCGCTGAACTAGGGCATAGACCACTTTTAGTGGTTAAAGATAAAGAAGATGGTACGCCATTAGTCGCTGTTGATTCTATTGGCTGTGTTGTAGGTGATTGGGTTATTTGCGTAGGTTCTTCGGCAGCGCGTGAAGCGGCAGGGTCGAAGTCTTACCCATCTGATTTAACGATTATCGGCATCATTGATCACTGGGAAAAAGTTTAAGCATGGAAATCATGCGTGTTCAGTCTGATTTAGTGACGACCAGAAGAGTTCCTGGACTCAAACAGATGTCTTTGAGAGTCCTTGTTGATTTAAAAGGAAATCTCAGCGTTGGATGTGACCCAGTTGGCGTCCCTGTAGGGAAGTGGGTATTTACAGCAAGTGGTTCTGCTGCAAGATTTGCATGCGGTGACCCTGATGTACAAACAGATCTGACGATCGCGGGAATCATTGATCATTGGGATCCGTCAGAGTCGTAGTTAAAAGAATTATTTTATCGGTTGCTAACGTAATAAGAACGAAGCAGCCACTGTTTTAAAACGTATTAATAGTAAGGAGAAATACAATGGCAGAAGTAACAGGTATTGCCTTGGGAATGATTGAAACACGTGGGCTAGTTCCTGCGATCGAAGCTGCTGATGCCATGACTAAGGCCGCAGAAGTTAAGCTAATTGGACGTCAGTTCGTTGGTGGTGGTTACGTAACAGTTTTAGTACGTGGTGAGACAGGTGCAGTCAACGCAGCAGTTCGTGCTGGTGCAGATGCATGTGAGCGTGTTGGTGACGGTATTGTTGCTGCGCATATTATCGCTCGCGTACATTCGGAAGTTGAATCTATTTTGCCAGCTGGCATTGAATAGTATTTTTTAAAGTTGAAATGAGGATTTAAAAATGGCTGAAGCTACAGGAATAGCCCTAGGAATGATTGAAACACGCGGTCTGGTACCTGCTATAGAAGCAGCTGATGCCATGACAAAAGCTGCTGAGGTTCGTCTAGTTGGTCGCCAGTTTGTTGGTGGTGGTTATGTAACGATTTTGGTTCGTGGTGAGACAGGTGCGGTAAACGCAGCGGTACGTGCAGGCGCAGATGCATGTGAACGTGTTGGAGATGGTATTGTTGCTGCACACATTATCGCTCGTGTTCACTCAGAAGTGGAAAGTATTCTACCGAAGGCTGGTGAAGCTGCTGAACAAGCAACTATTGGTTAATTAATAAATATTTTAAGGAGATAAAACAATGGCAAACGTATCAGGTATTGCATTGGGAATGATCGAAACACGCGGCTTGGTCCCTGCGATTGAAGCTGCAGACGCAATGACTAAGGCAGCAGAAGTAAAGCTGATTGGTCGTCAATTTGTAGGCGGCGGTTATGTCACTGTCTTGGTACGTGGTGAAACAGGTGCGGTAAATGCTGCTGTTCGCGCCGGTGCTGATGCGTGTGAACGTGTAGGTGACGGTATCGTTGCTGCTCACATTATCGCTCGTGTACATTCTGAGGTTGAAAGCATTCTGCCTACTTCAATAGAAGATTAATTCTACCCAGTGCTTTTGGGTAGTGTTCTTGCTTATTAATACACCAGCTTTTCAAATGCTTTGCCATAGTGATTGATATTTGGGCGTATAAATTACAAGGTAACGACATTGCCTTAAAACGGGAGTCTATGTGACGTAGGCTCCCATCTTATTTACCATCCTGCTGAGTTTAGGATGGATTTCTAAGACTGGCAGAAATCCTAAAGGAGATTGATATGGCTGATTCAAGTGATTTGACAGATTGGAGGATTGATAACAAACCTCCAGTGATGACAAAACGGTATGAATTTGAGTCTTACGATAAGACGCGTCTTTTCGTCAATGCGCTCGCAGACTTATCAGAAAATACCGGGTATTTTCCAAATCTGACTTTTAGCCAGACCCAAGCTACTGTAACTATTTTTACAGATGAGCCAAAGCTCGGAGATAAAGAATTTGATTTTGCTTTAGATACAGACAAGATTGGTTCGCAATACAGCAAGATCTCTGTAAGTAATTATGACTAATTCGAATTTCAGAGGCGCAAAGTTTATGCTTTATAAGGCGTCTTATTAGCACTTTTGGGACTTTAAGTAATATGAAAAAAACTACAACGACTAAGACAGAGAAAAAAGCTGTCGCCAGTAAAGCCTCTGTTGAAAAAAAAGAAACAGCGACAACTGTCAGCGCCAAAAGTGCACCTAAATCTACTGCTGCAAAGCCGAAAGCAGAAAAGGCAAAACCTGCTGCTAAGGCTAAGCCAAAAGTAGCTGCAACGAAAAAGAAAGAATCGGCAGCTAAAGCAAAGCCAGCTGCAACTAAAGCGAAGCCAAAGGTTACCGCTAGCAAAACAAAACCCACTGCAAAAAAAGCTACACCTAAAAAGAAGCTGCCAACCAAACCTGCAAAATCACAGAAGCAGAAAGTCATTGATATGGCGGCAAACCAAACTGGACAAGATGTACCAGATTTGAATTCAGATAGTAATTATCCAGTACATCCAAGCCGTATTTGGCCTGATTGATATCGGTTACCTCACAGAAACCGATATCACCCAAACTGCTCTGCGAACTAAGGATGAATAATGGCTATTCAGTTAAGTGATTACCAAGAAGAATTAGATGCACTTAGTGAGAATGCTCACGATGTGCTTGAAGCTAATTGGCAAGATGCTGCGCGTGTTTTTTCTCCGCGTGGCCTAGATCATTATCTGAAAGCTGCTGCGGCTTTGAGTCACTTAGGACGTGGTGAAGACCTTGTGTTTTCATTTCTTGAAAGTGCGCCGATGGTGGCAAGAGAAATAGGTGAGGATGCTGTTTCTGAGCTATTTTCGTTTGCCATTCAAATGTATTCGCGTACGAATTCTGAAGTACTGGTTTTACTCTTCACAACTGCTCCAACGGCTGCACAACGTTTAAACGAGATTGGCCTGTTTAACGGTTATATCTCGTTGCTCAACACGCTGCTTGCTCAAGCCCCACGTGCTTTACGCCCGATGTTTGAGAAGCTTGACCTCTTATTAAAATACTTAACACTAGGTGGTTTACGACGTTGGGTCATGTGGGGTGCATCGGCTTACAAAAACGATTTCGAAGCTCAGGCTGAATATTTCAGTCTCGCTAGCGATGAATCAAAAGCGATTATGAATAAAGAGCAGCGTGGCGTTCTATTTGTGGATGTGCAGCGTCGGCTCATCATGTATTTGCGCGCGCTATGGGGGCAAGACTTCTTTTTGCGTCCAACCTCGGGTGATTTTGAGACACGAGAAGGTTATAAACCTTTCATTGAATATAACTTTATCAATCTTCCCGATGCTTTTGATAACGTGATGGAAGATAAAGAAGTGAAAGTGCAAGGTTTGGAAATATACCGAGCTGCAGCTGCACACGCCTCTGCGCATATCAAATATTCTAAGTACGATCCTGACTTTGAGAGCTATTCCGCGATCCAACGTGCTCTGATTGGTTTAATCGAGGATGCCCGAGTAGAGAAGCTTGCTATAGAGGAGTTTCCGGGCTTAAAGCAATTATGGGCAAGTCTCTCCGAAATTGGTGAAAATAGCACTGACATTGGCATGTTGCTTGATAAAACGGCGATTGCACTCGCGAATCCTGATTTTTATTGTGATGATGCTTTTGTAGCGACAGCTCGACAGCTATTTAATGCTTCTGCTGATCGTATGGAAGATCAAGAGCTTGCCAAAGACTTAGGCTTACAATTGGCTGAAAAGTTTGGCGAGCTTGGCTATGTGTTTAATACCCGTCTCGATCAGTCATCCATTGTTTATCGTGATGACAACCGTTATCTCTGGCAGGATCCTGAAGAAGAGGATCCAACTATTCTTCCTGGTAAAACACGACAGGTAAGACGGTATGCCAGTGTCATGGAGATGTTAAATAATCTCGATGTACAGGAAGCGACGGATGACGCAGAAGAGATTTGGGTGTTAGCAACAGAATTCTTCCATGATGATGGAACCAGTTTAAATGACTTAGAAGGAAAAGAGCCTACTGCTTCACCCGTGCATTATCCGGAATGGGATTATCAAACACAGCTAGAACGACCGAATTGGGTTACCGTGTTAGAAAAGCGCCCTAAAGTGGGTGAGCTTGAAGATATTGAAGAAACGATTGAAAAACATAAGCCGATTATTTCACGTTTAAAGCATATGATTGAGGCTGTACAGCCGCAAGGCTTGGTTCGTGAGCGCAAGATGGAAGATGGCGACACTATCGACATTGATGCGGCGGTTGCTTCAATGGTTGATATCCGTATGGGTATGCAGCCTGACCCAAGGATAAATATCCGAACGCATCTTCAGGTTCGTGATTTATCCGTGTTATTACTCATCGATTTATCTGAATCAACGAATGACCCAGTGAAAGGCGCTTTTACTGAAGGCGAAGAGGAAGTCTCTGTCCTTGACCTTGCCCGTGAAGCCTCTGTATTGCTTGCTGAAGCGCTTGCGAAAATAGGCGACCCATTTGCGATTCATGGCTTTGATTCAGATGGTCGACATGATGTTGAATATTATCGCTACAAAGATTTTGATGCGCCGTATAATGATATAGTAAAGGGTCGATTGTCAGGTATGACAGGGCAATTATCGACACGTATGGGAGCAGCCTTGCGTCATGCAGGCTCAGTATTAGCTGAAAAGGCCAGCCAAAAGAAGTTAGTGATTGTGCTTACAGATGGTGAACCTTCTGATAATGATGTTCGTGATCCGCAATATCTGCGTCATGATACCAAACATGCAGTCGATGATCTGGCTAAGCAAGGTGTTCGTACATTTTGCTTAAGTCTGGATCCTTATGCCGATGATTATGTCTCAAGTATTTTTGGTCAAAAGAATTATCTCGTGCTTGATAATGTATTGCGTCTACCGGAAAAGCTACCCGCTCTTTACTTGGGTATGACTCGCTAAATCAATGGTTTTGTGTTTCTGATCCGTTCTAAGCTTTAAAGAATGGATTCTTATTCAAAGATCATATTCCACAGCGTTTTCAAAGCTGCTCTAGAGTCTCCCCGTTCTGAGGAAAATGCCACATAATCGGTTGGTGTAACGTCTTTTGATAATGTTATTCCCCAAAGCGGCTTAATTTCATTAGGTAATAACGAGTATCGCATATCAATAACACGCAATGGATTTACCGGATCAATTGCTATGTAAGCTTGGGAAAACCAGCTGAAACGCTCGATATCATTGGCCTGTTGTGAGTTGGGATCTAACCAGGGAAGATCGCGTGTTATATCGAGTTTTGCAATAGATGTGCCTTGCCAAATCCTCGGTGATGTAAGGCCAGGTTTTATCGCATCAACATAGAAAACACCATCGGCTTCATAGATTAATTTCCACACCACAAGATTTCCAAAACTGGGTTTGGCTTCTAGCCTGTCAGGATTGTGGCCGCGAGACTCAGCAAGTTCTTTTCCAAGGTCGATAGCACGGTTGTGTTGAACAAAACCTAGTGATAGATAAAAAACACACCAAATGATAGCTGACACGACATAAGCGCGCTTTTTTCGTCTCGCCGCAAAGATAACGAATGTGATAAGGGGCAGGGTGAACAAAGGGTCAATAATGGAAATGGTGTCCCACGAAAAACGATGATCACTCAAAGGCCAGAGCAAGAGTGTTCCGTAGCTCGTGCATCCGTCGAGAAGACCGTGAGTGGCAAAACCAACCATGCACCAAAGCAATGTCTGAGTAAAAGAAAAACCCCAGCGTTTTCCTAACAGTGGAAAAAGTATCAAGCTACACAGAAGACCGCCAATGGGGATAAAAAATAATGAATGAGTGAATTGGCGATGAAACTCCAGATTGAGTAGCGGATCGGCGGAAGAGCGAATCAACACATCAAGATCGGGTGTCATAGCAGCAATAGCGCCAATAAAGGCTGCTTTTGCGAGGTTTTTTGTGGCGGACGTACCTTGTGCGGCAATAGCGCCCAAAACGCCTTGAGTGACTGGATCCATGCTGTCTGATGTGCTCTGAATGAAGATAGAGATACAACTTAATTCAGTAGCGCTACATCGTCAAATAGTGCCTTAGAATTTGCAATGTAGTACAGAATCTTCTGTATAACACTAAAAACGCATCAGTAGTGGTTGATAGGCAAAAATCGCATTAATGTGGTGGAAAAAGGCATGTTTGCCCTGCTTTTGCCAAAGTGTGGTGAGTTCTTTTTGGGTGTTTTCATAGCGCTCAAGCGTTGGAAGGTCAGACTTTTGTGTAGACGCTAGGTCGACCACAAGGCCTAGCCAGGTCTCACTCACACCCATAATGAAAGCAGGCCATGTCTTCTGGAGATTTTCTGACCAGATAGGGTCGCTGGTGTCTTCAATATTGGTTTTACTTTTCTTCTGAAAATCTGGTTTACCCAGCCACTTGATGGCGTGTTTTTCTAGCAATGAAAAGGTGGCCTGATTTTCAATGGTCAGATAGATTTTTTTTGCTGAGGTCGTATCGGTATAGAAGATAAAGCTGAAAACATGCCCATGTTTATCCGCGCCAGCCCGACGATGGAAGCGCCAGAGTTGAATATCATGGCGATGCTTTTTTAGCGCGGGATGAATAATCTCTCCTGCAATCATCGCACCTATTTCCCACTTAGGGCTTTCTTCTTTTGCCCTGGGTATACGGAATTGTGCGTAATACCAACTGGGAGTTGATGTATCGTTGATACGCTTTTCTGGCATTTCAATAGCCTGCTTTGGCAAGCTTGAACAAGCGCTGAGAGTAAATAGTATTGCGATGAGGAATAGTGTGCGCTTGAGCATGGCTGGCGTTTTTCTATGACATTGAGCAAAGTGTAACAACTTCATAGGATTGCTTATAAAGAGGAAGGATTAACGGTGCTCTATGTGGTTTTATGACGCCAAAATTTATTAACCCTGTATACATTAATAATCACTTATAGTGATTATGTAATAGTCATGTTAATGAGTATTTCTGCGTCAGAATAACAGTGGACGGGTATTGCTTTATACATGAAGGGCTTGTGAAAATAATACAAGAAAATAAAAAATAAGAAATCTTCACATTTAAGTAAAACGAGTATAAGAAGTTGCTTTTTCCCAAGGCCTTCAAATATTTGAGTACGAGCTATTGCCCCATTCATTGGGCGTTATATAAAAACTATGCTCATTTTTTATTATCTCGTGGTGTAAGACTCTTTATACAAGAAAAATAAAAAATGATTTTGTTATCTGTGCTTATATTAGCATGTCAGAGATTCTTTCTTTCGAGCGTAATAAATAGATCTTCCTTGCTGGCGTATGATGGTTTTTATGTGTCTTTTCTTCTACGAATCTTCAAAAAATCACCTTCTTTTAGGGCAAAAACTGTCCCTATATATGGCGTGATAGTGAATGTTTTACTGATTACATCTGTCCATGCAGGAACGACGGTTACTGTTTCTGATGAGGCGTTCGGTAATAATGCAACAGGACGTTCACAAGCAGCTACCTTGGATGATGCTTGGGTTAGTTCGCTCCCGAGTGGTATTTTTAGTCCTGATCTATTTAGTGGGGGAGCAGGATATACAGGGACAAAAACATTTGTTGATACAACCGGTGCGGCTTACACCGTCGATTGGCGACTCGGATATGTGCAGGATACAGGGCCAGGCACACCCACATCTACAAGTTTTCATTTAGCGACTGGAGGCACTCCTACTTATGGTGTATCTACTCAAATTCAATCAAATGCGCCTAACCCTTTAAGTAGTGAAACCCGATTATCTGTCAAGGTTAGCGGTAGCACCGTTTTATCTGCAATGGAGCTCAGTTTTGTTAATAGTGCGACAACGGTGTATGAATTCGGGATATTTATTGGTGACTTGGAGTCACGTCCGGTACATGGAACGACAGGTCGTGCGATTGTTTATGATACCTTGGGAGGGCTGTTAACGGATACGCCTATCGTTTATACGGGAGCCGTATTGAACGGCACGAATTACACCGTGACAGAGCTCACTCCCTCTGGTGCAGCAGGAAACAATAGTGGGGATTGGGGGAATGAAACCACGGCCTTTTTGACGATTAAATCTGATCAGCCAATCGGAAAAGTTATTTTTCATGTGGGTGATGATGACCATACCACTGGTAATACGGGCATCAGTGAGCAATTAGGTTTTGTTGGTTTCCAGTTGCCTGAAGTTCCCTATGTGCCACCAACAATAACTGGCAACCCATCTCCCGATACCGATGGTGACGGTGTACTGGATGGTGAAGATATTGATGATGATAACGATGGCATTCTGGATGTCTCGGAGAAGGTGTGTAGTACGATTCCGTTAGATCTGTCAGGCGTGACAAATACCAGTCCTGCACTGAGTAATCGCGCTTTATCAGCAATGGTTGGTGCGGGGACTTTCACCTCGAATATAACGACGAACTATAGTAGTTCTGATTCAGTCAAACCTGAAGGATTGGCTGATGGGGATTTGCGTTTGGGTAACACGGATCAAACAGAGATTTCCGAGTATGAAGTCACTTTTGCGTACCCCACGGATATCAAATTGTCACAGGCTAATGTGTACGGTGCATTCGAAGAGCAAGAAACATGGACGATTACAACAGATGGCGGGGCTATGATAGTGAATAATCCGGTTATCAATGCCACAACATCAAACGCAAACAACTTTAACGATACCGAATTACGCAATGTGACAGGTAATAATAGCCAGCAGGTCAGTTTTGTACCCAATCAGCTCAATAGTACGGGGCAAATAATGCCAGCAGATTCACAATGGCATATTGTTGCTAAAGATGTCACTCGGTTAGTCGTTCGCTTGGAAACAACTACATTAGGTAACAATTGGGCGCGTATAAGACTAGCTGTTGATTGTGTGCCATTGGATAGTGATGGAGACGGTTTTGCCAACCACCTTGATTTGGATAGTGATAATGATGGTATTCCAGACAATATAGAAGCGCAAAAAACAGAAACCTATATAGTGCCAGACCAGACCTACAACGTGGACGGTTTAGATACTGCGTATGTGGCTAGCAATGGATTAAGCCCGGTTAATACCGATGATACAGATATACCCGATTATCTGGATACCGATGCAGACAATGATGGTGAATTTGATATTGTTGAATCAGGGCTTGGGAATAATGATAGTGATGGAGATGGCAGAACAAATAATACTGTCGGCAACAATGGTCTGGATAATGCGGCAACGATCGAAAGTGCGGATAATTATAGCGATGTGAATGGGCTTGCACATGATGGCAGTATTTTTACCCTCCTTGATAGCGATGATGATACGGATCCAACAGGTGTGAATGCCTCTCCCGTGGTTACAGATGTAGATTACAGAGATATTCCTGTTGATTATAGTGATGCTCCTGTGAGTGGAGTAGCTCCTGATGGCAGTAGTCTCAATGCTTATGGGGCAGCCAGCCATATTATTGTGGATGGTTTGTATCTGGGGGCGGGCATACCTGATGAGGATGGTGCGAATCAGCCCTCCACCAATGCAGATGGCGATGACAATGATGGTATCGATGATGAAGATGGTATTGGTTTACCTTCCCTCGTAGCAGGTGATACAGCGTATACCATTGCGACTGCTGATATAGCGGCGAACGGTAGTGGCACTTTGCACGCCTGGATCGACTTTGATGGCAACGGTGTTTTTGATGCTGATGAGCATACAAGTACGGCAGTGAATAACGGAACGGTCGTTGCAACATTGAGCTGGACAATCGATGGGGTAGGTGGAAACCCTGATTTCACAGTGATAGGTGGGAAGACTACCTTTGCTCGTTTTCGCCTAAGTTCCGATACTTCTATTACTGCGAGTACACCTGCTTCTCTTGCCACTGATGGGGAGGTTGAAGATTATGCCCTAACCATTGAGCATATGCGTTTATCTGTCAGCGGGCGTGTTTTCAACGATGCCAATGTTGATCGTGTGAATGATTCAGGAGAGAAGGGGGTGAGTGGCTTGCCTGTCGTACTCTTCGATGGAACTCACTGTGTGAGTACTCGTACTGGAAGTGATGGTAACTATATCTTCACAGACGTAGCGCCGGGTAACTACCAGGTTTACGAGGCCTCACGAGAGGCAGTACCCGTGCCAATAAATTGTGGTATTGGGAATGCCAAGGACTCCAACAATTATCATTCAAGCACCTTGAATGCTACAGCCTTATTTGTGGTGAATAATGTTGATGTAACAGGTGTTGACTTTGGTGATGTGAAAAAGCCGACGTTCAAACCTGATAATAGTGGAACAATCCTACCTGGAAATGTGCTCTTGTATCGCCATGAGTTTGTTCCACTAAGCACAGGTAGCGTCAGTTTCAGCAGTGCGAACGCCATACCAGCAACTTCAGGTTGGTCGCAGGTGCTTTATCAAGATGCGGACTGTAATGGCGAGTTAAATGGTCATGAAACCGCTGCTCCAGTTGGCGCGGATCTTGTGACAACCGCAGGTACGGCCATTTGTTTGATCAATAAGGTGTATGCGCCAAGTAATGTGGGTGGGGGCGAAGATTACAGCAATGTGATTACTGCTGATTTCACGTTTGGCAACCCGGCGAATACAACCGCAGGAACGATATCGCTAAGCGTGACAGATCTGACTAAAGCGGCGGCAAATAATGTACAAGGCGTATCTCGTTTAGCGCTTAAGAAGACTGTGCAGACCTATCGAGGGACACCTTTAGCAGCTGTTTCGGCAGAATCAGAAACACAAAATCAGGCTCAGCCTGGTGATGTTCTCAAGTATCGCATCTATTACAGCAATACTGGAGATGCCCCGTTGAGTGATCTAAACATCAAAGATGTTGTGCCTGAGTTTACGAGTTTGAATGGTTCGCCATTGTGCGAAGTCCCATTGCCAGCCAGTTTGACGAGCTGTACAGCACTGGTCAGTGGCAGTGATATTGAATGGAGCTTCCCTGTTAGTGATAAGCTAAATGGGGGGAGTAGTGGGATGGTGAGTTATGAGGTGAAAATTGACTAACATTTTGATTGTATGAGTTAATGATGTTTCTGGGCAGTTGGCATGATAGTGAGTGTTTGGAATAGAGTACGTTATAAGCCTTATGAGGATTGCAATTTACAGAGCATTCTTGTACAAAGCGCATCATCTAACACACAGGACATTATTATGACTGAATCACGACATGCATTGATCAGCCATTTACAAGATCGCGTACGTGATGGACAGCCACCTTCGGCATTGTTAAATCACATGGCCCTTGATTTAGACATCAAGGATCAGGTGGAATTGATGAAGTATTTTGTTGAGGCTTTCGATCTGACCTTGGGTGAGGTAACAGCAATCGGAGCTTGGTGGTATGAGGATGAGCGCGAAATGAATGACACTGATATTGACTTCTATATCTCACCTTTACTCAAGGGTTGGTTGGAAAATAACGCCTGATTTCAATTTATTTGGAATAAATACCTAAGCTGCTTCGTCTAGACTTAAGAGTGACGTAATACTTTGCGTCACTAATATGGTTTAGTGTGGAGTGGCAATGATTTTTCCCCGCAAGCGTCGGTTTCGTCAGCAGTTAGAAGTGTTGCAACCGGTGTTGTTCAAATTAGCTTGGTCATGGTGTCATGATCAAGAGCTAGCGAATGACTTGGTGCAAGACACCTGTCAGGTTGCATTAAAGAAGTATCAGCACCTCCAAGACCTTTCAAAAGCCAAGCCTTGGCTGGTTCGCATTCTTGCGAATCTTCATATTGACCACTGTCGTCGACAAAAAGATATTATCCCATTTAATGATGAATACCCCACGCAGGGTAATGATCCGGCTGAACTCAATGGACGGCTTGATGATATTGAGTGTGTACGACGTGCTATTGCCAACTTGCATCATGATCATCGTAAAATCATCACGCTGGTTGATCTTGCAGAATGCTCCTATGCCGAAGTAGCCGATATTCTGGATATTCCAGTAGGTACAGTGATGAGCCGATTGAGTCGGGCGCGAACACAACTACGTAGCACTCTGGAATCATCTCATTACAAACCCATGCTGCGGAGCGTCAAATAATGAAGCGATATCCCCGTTCAGATGAGTGGTTGAACGCTTTTGTTGATAATGAGTTTCCTGCAAAAGAGCGCGCTAAAATTCTCAAACAGATACACATGGATGCGGAGAAAAAATCAACTGCGTGCGCGTTGAGTCACCTCAAAGATCAAGTCAAAACAGCTTACCAGGATATTCCTCCGCACCAATCGTTTCAGCCGCGCAAGAAATTTCATATATGGCAGGCTGTGGCTGCCAGTGTGCTTATGCTGTTTGTTCTCGGTGGTGCGTATTTAGGTGTCGATTCTATTACTCAGCAACGTATGGTGATTTTGGACCCAACAGGTAGTGGGCAACAGCTCGCAACTCAAAATGAAAATGAGATGCGCATTGTCTTCCATGTGAGTCAGACATCGCGTTTAAAAGGGACGGAGTTACTAGATGATATTGAGCATTTGTTGCTGCAGTACCAACAGGGAGGGAAACGTATTCGTGTTGAAGTTGTGGCTCATGCACAAGGTCTGGATTTACTCCGACAGAGTTTGTCTGTCGATAAAGAGCGCATTACCGCTATGTCGATCAAATACCCCGATCTTACTTTTGTTGCATGCTTGAATACGATCGAACGATTGAAGCGCGAACAGGGCATTGATGTAGTGCTCATTGATGAAGTGTTATCAGCAAGATCCGGCGTGGCACATGTGGTGAAACGTCAGCAACAGGGATGGATATATATACAAGTATAAGGTCATTTTCAGCGTATTAGCTGAGCAGAGACCGATTGACAGGTAGCAGCAGCGAAAGCATTTTCACGGCTGACTACTATTTTTAACTAAAAGGAGAGAGTACGATGAAAAAAATCTTATCATTAATGGCTACGGCAGCATTGTTGGTCGCTTCGGTGATGAATACAGCCGTTGCTGAAGATACGGGTTACGGTAAACAAAAAGTGGTATATCACGTCAATTACGACGACCCAAAGAAGCAGACGGGCGCATTACGTAATATCCAAAACCATATCAATGCGGTCGGTGCAGAAAATATGGATATTAAAGTGGTATTACATGGCAATGGTTTAGCGATGTTGTTGACCCCTGATTCTTTAGATAAATTAAAGAAATTCAAACATGCCAATGCTGATGATAAAATGTCGGCGAAAATTGATGGCTTGAAAGATCAAGGTGTTGCATTTAATGTCTGCAACAATACTGTGAAAGGTCGTGAAGTTAGCTTAAAAGATGATCTCTACAATGTGGATGAGAAAGATATTGTCCCTAGTGGCGTTGCCGAACTCGCAAAATTACAGCAAGAAGGCTATGTGTATATCAAACCTTAGATAAACACACCTATATACCTTGTTTCTCATGAAAACGCAGAGCCATGGCTCTGCGTTTTTTCGTTTAGAGACTAAGCCCAGTAATCCCATTAGCATCTACCCACCAGTGCAGGCGAATATCAGCGATGGGGTCAATGATAAGTTGATTGTGCTTGAAGAGGATTTTTTTAGTCGTTGAAGTTGATATCCACCATCAACTGATCTGACATGCTTTCCAGTGTATCGATAACCGTATCAGTGGATACATCGGCAGGTAGAGATAGTTGCAAGTTGGCCTCAAACAGATTCTCGGTAGACATGCTGGCTGGGCGAACCTGGCTTTCTAGCGATTCGATATTCACAGAGAGCTTTGCCAATTCAGACGTGATGTCATGCACAATGCCACGACGATCTTGCCCCAAGACACTCACACTGAGTGTTTGTGAGTGTTGAGCTTCATCGGCATTGGTTTTTTCGATAAGTAGTTTGAACTCATCATTTTCAAGGGCATTCAATGCTGTCATTAAGGCATCAAGGTTCTCGTCAGCGACGTCTAAGCTTAGTATGCCTGCGAATTTACCTGCCAAGCGTGACATACGACTATCATTCCAGCTTGAATGATGGGCATTCAAGACTTTAGAGAGTGATTCGACAAGTCCAGGTTTATCTTCTGCAAGGATGCTGATGATGAGATGGTTTTGCATGGTGTAGTTCCTTTTTAGTTATATCCGAATTGTAACGATTTCTTACTATATGTGCTAAAAATGCGCTTCTTTGGAATATTCGGATATACTCACGTTTTATTTTTACGATTGAAAGTATTATGAGCACACCTGTTGATGACCAAGCACTCCGTGAGATTGCGGATAAATTTATTTCCCTAGCGAATGAGCAGACTGAAACTACAACGCCAGATATGATAGGGCTTGGTTTTATGTTTGGTGCATCGCGCTATGCTGCGTTTGTGGTCGCGAGTCAGTGTGAAGATTTGGACGTTTATAATCTGAACATAGATGAGGCGCTTGATTTTTATACCAAGCAGTTTAGAAGTATGATGAGCCAGAATCTTGATCAGTATAAATCACAGTTTGTTGAGAAGCCTCGTTATGAACATTTGGTGAAAGATGTGACGAAAAAGACGTAAGAGATTTATACTATACTGCCTCCACACTCCCAAACGCTGACCGACTGGAGCTAGTGGTTGACCTGCTTGATCACTGAGTAGCAAGTTAAAATCATCTAACCAGTCTGCATTTTTTTCAATAAGCTGTGTAAATACTTATGCCGTTACAGACAACCAGCATCACTGCCAAGGTATGTTATGTGGTGGGTGAGATTTTTTGTTACCTGAAGTTGATTGAGGAGGCCATATAAGAGTCGTTTAGCTCTGGCGCTTAATGTTAAGAAATGTTAAGGAAACAATAAAATGTGTGCTTTTAAAACCATGAACATGATACTTTAGATATTGATTTTGATATTTATCTTCTCTTCAATGTATTTTTATTTTGCTGCTACATATTTTAACAAGATAACATTCTCTCTTTGTAGAGCTAAGGTATTGCCGTTGTGTTAATCGAACTAACTGTTCTGTTCGGTAGTACTTACTGGTTGCGGAAAAAACGTGGGAAACGTAAACAGCAGCACCCCAGTTATCCGCTAGCTAAAACCCGCACAGATGCTGGTGCAAACAAACCATCCCTGCCAGCGAAGCAACTCCTCCAGCAATTGAAACAAGCAGTTACCTCCAGTGGTCGTGAACAGTTGCAGCTTAGTATCGACCCTGAATTACCCAAGGCTATGGCGCAGGCAAGACAACGCTTCAGGAAAAATATATATTGGTCTATGGGTGCCATTAGTCTGGCGTTGCTTAGTAATGTCTATCCAGTACTTTATCCACTCGGTGTCGTCGCTGTGCTGTATATCTACCGTGTTCTGTTTGTCAAGATAGCTAAAGACTTACAACAGGGGCGTTATTTGACCACCTACGTGGTCACAACCCTTATGTTATTTGGCATGATCGCCACGGGTAATCTGTTTCTGGCAGCGCTGATTGCATTCGTTGCCGGTCTTTTCGCCAAGTTTGTTGACCGCGTTGAAGGCTATTCACAACAGTCTCTCACCAATGTCTTTCAGGCCTGTCCAGCCCAGGTTTGGGTGCTGCGAGATGGTGTTGAAATACAAGTCGATCTACAGACGGTAACGACCGATGACAAAGTAGTGGTTAATTCCGGTGAAGTCATTCCGGTAGATGGCCGGATCGAATCCGGTATCGGTTACATTGACGAACGATTGCTGACCGGTGAAGGGCAACCAGTGGAGAAATCAACTGGTGAACCTGTGTTCGCTGCCACATTATTATTGTCAGGGCGTATCTGTATTTGTGTTGAAAGAACTGGTGAGGCAACGACTGCCGCCAAGATCGGTCATGTGTTGGAACAGACACAAAATTATAAAGACACGCTAATAACACGCGGACGGCAGACAGCGAATCGCTTGTTGCCCGTTACTTTTGGTATCAGTGCACTGACACTGCCTTTGCTCGGCCCCGTACCAGCCGTTGCAGTACTCTCAGCAGGGATGGGTTCATCACTGACTTTCCTGGGGCCGATGAGCATACTCAGTTATTTGCAAATATTGTCACGTCGGGGCATTTTGGTAAAAGACGGCCGTATCTTCGAAGCCTTGCGTGAAGTCGATACAGTAGTCTTTGACAAGACCGGTACGCTGACACTGGAACAACCTACTGTTGGCGAGATCCATGTGTTGGGTGAGCTATCAGAGAGCCTGTTACTACGCTATGCCGCCATTGCCGAATATCGTCAACCACATCCTATTGCCCGTGCCATCCTGAAACATGCCGAAGCAGCGGGAATCAACTTATCTGAACCGGATGAGGCTTACTACGCCGCCGGTTTTGGTATCAGGGTCAAGGTTGACGGGCTAACCATTCGGGTAGGTAGCAAGCGTTTTATGCAAGATGAAAGCATTACTCTGTCAGCCACAGCACAGACCATTGATGAAGCTACGGAAAAAACAGGTCATTCGCTGTTATATATCAGCACCGATTCAGAGCTTGCCGGTATCCTGGAATTGCAACCAACCCTGCGGCCAGAGGCGCAAGCAACGGTTGATTATCTGAAAAAGCGCGGTGTAAAACTCTGTATTATCTCTGGTGATCATGAGGAGCCAACCCGCCACATCGCCGAGACATTGGGTATTGAACAATATTTTGCCGGGGTGCTGCCCGAGGACAAGGCCGAATTAGTACACCAATTACGCGAGCAAGGTGGTTTTGTCTGTTTCGTCGGCGACGGCATCAATGATGCCATTGCGCTGAAAACCGCCCAGGTTTCGGTGTCTCTCAAGGGTGCCTCAAGCGCCGCTACCGACACGGCGCAGGTGGTTTTTATGGATGGCACAATAGCTTCATTACCATCCCTATTCCGCTTAGTGGACGAATTTGAAGGTACTATGAAAACCAATGTCGCCACTAGCCTGATACCTGGCGCGGTGACGATTGGTGGTATCTATCTGCTGCATTTTGGTATTGCGACAGGTATTGGCTTATTTTATCTGGGCTTGATAGCTGGCCTGGGTAATACCCTGAAACCGTTACTCAAACACCAAAAAACCGGGACATCAGAGGAAACATCACAACAATGAAACTGGATTTGCTAGTAGCGCAAAGACCAACGATTCACACGTTTGGAGAATCAAAAGATACCAATTCACCACTCACAAACTCGAGAAAACCTGTTCATGATCAAATATACATCTACTGTTGCAAAGAAACACGCATCAACTGAGCATAGATATATCGCGAAAAATGCCCAAACGGAGGCTACGCTTCCCGATGGCTACGATTGGGAATCTTATCGGGCTTATGTTGGCCCACCGGAGGAATATGATGTGTTTTCCGCCATGGTATTCAACCTGCTGACCAGTCTTGGGCTACGGCAGCATCACCGGATACTGGATATTGGCTGTGGTTCCCTGCGCCTTGGTCGGTTGTTTATGCCCTATCTCAATCCGGGCAATTATTATGGCGTAGAACCCAATCAATGGCTGGTAGAAGCGGGCATTCAACATGAAACTGGTCAAGACTTGATACAAATAAAAAAGCCAGTTTTTTGTTTTGCTGATTCAATGGCCGAATTCACCCAACCGCTGGCATTGAATTACGCCGTGGCGCAATCCATCTTCAGTCATTGTGGCAATGACCTGCTCGAAAATTGGTTATCAGAAATCGCATTTCATTTGCAAGACGATGGTGCCTTATTAGCGACCTTTTTGCTGGGTGACAGAGACTATTCAGGTGATGGCTGGATATACCCTGAATGTGTTTGCTATCGGCCTGAAACCATGGCGACAATAGCCAGCAAGTACGGTTTGGGATTTGATATCTTGGACTGGGCGCATCCACGTCAAACTTGGGCACTTTTTTCCAAACCGGGCTATGACAAAAGGCTGATTCAGGGTGGGCCGATCGGTTGGAATCGACTGATGCGTAATGGGGATGATGAATAATGTTGGAGCCAACCAAAACCAGCACACCTATCGTTAAAGCAACTTTGCTCTCATTTCCTAAATCGGGCCGTACCTGGCTGATACAGCAAATAATAAGCTATCTCAAATATTATTTTAACCCTACTAAGCTCCAGGTTGAAAAATTCAATCTCCACAGGCTCGATTCATGGAATGCTTTCCAACCCATTGTGCCTCTTTTTAACATCACTCATGATGACAATCCGCATCTGAAAACCCGGCAAGCGCTATCCGAAGATAAAAGTGAATTTAACGATGATACCGTTGTTTTATTGGTTCGCGACCCTCGTGATGTCATTGTGTCATTATATTTTGAAATGACCCGGCGCAGCCAATTTTATGAGGTATGGGGTTTTGACACCTCGAATTTTCCTTCTAAATACACACCAATCAGTGCTTTTATTCGAGGTGAACAGGGTGGGATAGATTCTATTATCAGGTATTTTGAGATATGGGATAAAGCAAGCCAAGCACTTGAAAATTTTATTTGCATCCACTACGAAGACATGAAAACAAATACAGAGAACATACTAGTCAAGGCTCTCCAGCATTGGAATCTACCTATTGAGCCAGATTGTATTGCTGAGGCGATTAAAGCGTGTGAATTTGAACGCATGCAACACAAGGAAGCCAAAGGTGATTACCAAAGTTTATCACTCACCCCGGCTGATCAAGAAGACCCGGAGTCATTCAAGGTCAGGCGAGGGAAGGTAGGAGGATATATAGATTACTTATCAACAAATGACATTGCTTACCTGAATTCACGTTGCTCAACGCTTCCGGGATATTTTGCCAGATATAGATAATTGCTAATGACGTTTCGGAATGAACGCTTAACCTTTGTTATGTGAATCTTTTGAAAAACTCTACTATATCTTCTACTTCACTCGTATTTATCAATGAAAATTTCGAGCCGTATTGTTTATTGCAAACTTCATTTAACGTAGAAAAGTCGTCAAGTTTGAAATACTCATTATCAATTTGCATATATTTATAGTTTTGACTGTTCTCAAAAACAAATACTATGTGTTTTGCCGTGTTGCAAACCTCTACCATTCTCGAAATTCGATTATTTAAAATATTATTTGTTATCTGTAAATTCTCACGAGGATCTGCAATACCTTTTGATTTGTCGGGGGATGAGTGCAAACTGTAATTTGTGTTATCAGCAGCTGAATGCCAGTTTCGAGCTAATTTATTAGAGAATCGATGCCAGTTGTAATGAGCCAATACAAATTTATGAAACTTGTCTAATGTATAGTATCCAAAAGTAGAGTCCAAATACATATTAATATTTTCAATATTTCTATCAACTACTATTTTATTAATTTCATCGTATGTAGATGTATTAAATTTAATGCCTAGTCCATACTTAGGGTCAATATTTGATTCATTCATGGTACAAACTGCATGACTTTGACCATTATCATCAAATTCTAGGTTTATTTTGGGGCGTGTTAATACACTTGCAACGGCATGTGGTGGAAAGAAACCTAGGTCAAATGGTAAACGAGCCTGATCTATACCCAATTTATCCTTTAACATAGAAAAAGTATGGCAGCGAAATCCTATTGGAATAATGGCTATCTCACCACTGTTAACTAAAGCACTTAATTCCAGTGTATGTTCCATATTCTAAGAGCCTCAATCAACAACGTGTTCGGGATGGGCTTCATCAAACCACTGCTGCTCATAATGGCTACACGGCCAGCGTTTTTCCAGGGCATAAGGGTGGGAAAAGTTACCATAGCGCAATTGCAGAGTCCAACGGGGGTGTGGTGTCAGATTAGGGTAACTCTTGTGCAGTAACAAGCTGTTGAAAATAATCGCGTCTCCCTCATTGATTGGCAAGCGAATATGGGGATAGCTATCTACGACGGTCTTATCCGCCAACTGTAAATTGTTTACCTCATCCATTTTGACCGGAATAATGCCAGCGCGGTGCGAACCGGGCGCTACCATCATGCAACCGTTTTCTTCGTTGACATCGTGCAATGGCATCCAGTAAATCAGCGCGTCAGGCGAATCCTGCACATAGGGATAATCCTGATGCCAGGGCAGCAGATAATTTTCTCTCTGCTGATAGTCCATGCGAATGGTTTTATAGGGCGAGGTCATCACCAACTGAGTTTGCATCAACTGTTTTGAACAATGCAGTATTTTTTCAGCCACCGAGAGTTGGTGCACACTGGTAAGACGACGGCTGGCATTAAAGAGCACCGAGGCGTATTCAGGTTGTCGCTCGATCAGCTCAGCAAAACCTTGATCAAAACGATGTCCGCTGGTTTTTGCTGGAGGCAGGCCTGCTTCTTTGCGCAGCAAATCAATCAAATCAATCAATTCCTGCTGAACCGGTTCCAGTTCCTGTTTCTGCAAGAAATCGCGCACAACACAACAGCCCCATTGGTCGAGGTTCTGCGCCATTTTTTGCAGGCTACCCGCAATAGCATAGTCAACGCTCAGTGTTTGGATATTCATGTCATGCCGTCTCGTGCTGCTGTAAAAAATTTCTGATGGTGGTAATGGCCTTATCCGTTCCCCCGGCTTGATGAAATGCCTTGCTCATTTGTTGTAAACTTTTTCTGGCATTTGGGTTGTGCATGGTTTTCTCGGCCAATTTGCGCAGGTTTGTTGCGGAAATATCCGGTTTAACCCATTGGCCCAAATTCAGAGTTTGTATTCGATTGGCTACCAGATGCTGGTCACCGCCCTGGGGGAATAGCAACATAGGCACCTGTTCCAGCAAGGCTTCCCACACGCTGTTGGTACCGCCGTGAGTAATAAACAGGCTGGCTTGTTTTAGCATATCCAACTGTGGAACATAGTCCAGTACAGATACATTCTCCGGGATGTTTCCTAACGTGGTGCGATCCAGACCACGCCCAACGGACATCACAACCTGATAAGGCGCACTGGCAAACGCTTCAATGCATTTGCGATAAAAATCGGCATTCTTATTGTAAGTTTTGATAGAACCCAAGGAGATATAAATACTAGCTGGTGGCACGGGTGTATCGTCGAACGGGCGTTCACCATAGCAAGGGCCGATAAAATGGTAGCTATCATCAAAATCAGGTAGGTTATCCTGAAATTCTCGTGCTGGATAAACCAAATTCAGGTCGCCGCGCAAATTGATACAGTTCGGCTGCCACTTAAACAGGTCGGCTTTGTGTATTTTGTGCAAATGATATTGTTGTTGCAGCGCCTGCCAGAGTTTTAAATCACGGCGATACCATTGCCATTGCGTAAAACGCCTACCGGATGGAAATCCTGCAGTCAGCACGGCAAAGGGAGGAAAATAATGGCGCGGCAGCAGATAATTAGTATGTATGCATACCGAAGGTATGTCGAGACATTCGGCTAACACAGCAGCCCAAAGGCATTTGCCAGTAAAAATAATCAACGCTGGTGGGCTTGCCTGTAGCTGGCCGACTAAGGTTGCAACATTATCGAGCGTATATTCAAGCACCCGGTATTGCAGGGTTTCACCATTGATTTTGGCTTTGAATGATGGCAGGCAGCAAAAATTGGCACCGACTGATTCCACCAGGAGTTTTGAATCTTCCAGGCAATAATAATCCAGTGGGTGGCCTTGCTGAGCCAACCCCTCAGCAACCGCCAAAGTGGTCGTAATACGGGTGTTATCCGGCAAGTCAAAAAAAGCGATGGGCTGGACAGTTGGCATATGGTGGTGCAACCTTATTCTTTTTGTGCAACAGTAATCAGGCGTTTCGAATCAAAGCCGTAGGGGTCACCAGCAAAACTCCCATAAAAGGCAATGCGGGAAAACCCAACTTGCTGTAATAATGCCTTCAATTCACAGGCCGAATAAAGCCAATACTGCATTGTAAAGAAAGCAGGCTTCTTTTCACCACGGATTAAAATATGTTCTACGGTGAGTTTGTTCCAATCACACTCAACGCTTGCTTTTTTGATCATGATGTCTCCGTTTGGCAGGGTTCTCGAGTTGGTGGGTTGGAGTAAGCGGGCAAAATTCTCTCTGGAAACGATATCAAGAACAAAAACTCCCTTGGCTTTCAAATTTTGAAAAGCATTTTCCAAAACTCTCTGGTTGTCGGCCGGATCATCAAAATACCCAAATGAATGGTACATATTGATAACCAAGTCGAAAGTGTCGGGTTGTTTGAATGTTTTTACATCTTCAAGAATCCAGTTGACGTTGGTGTCCTCTTGGACAGCATAGTCGCGAGCTTTGCTAAGCAAAAATGCACTCAGGTCAACCCCGGTAACGGAATACCCCTGTTTGGCAAGTGGTACGCTATAACGACCGGGACCACAACACTGATCTAACACCGCAGAACCGGAAAAATCACAAAAATTTATAATTGAGCTTATTCTCTCCCAGCCAGAAAAAAAGTCCTCCTGAGGAAACATGGATGGATAAGATGCAGTCCAGAACTCTTCGTCAGCAAACCAACTATTTGTAGTCATAATTTTTCTCTATGGGGCTAATTAGGAAAATGCAGATTTGGTTTTTTTGCCCAAAAATCGAGGAAAGGGATTTGCTCACCCATACCCATACCGATATGCACGCCGTTATTGCTCTGATGCAGCAGGGTGTTAAATGCATAGTCAGGGTTGATGTCCAGCAAGCCCAAAGCCAGTTCGGTAACATTGGTTTGCCACTCCCTGCCATCACAAAGCTCAACCAGCTCACCAGTCATATCTTTACCACCAAGCACCAAACCAGTAATCGCATTATTTTCGATCTGCAGACGGTTATTCCCTTGCCGGGATAAATCGCGCATTTCCTGCATCAATGGCAGGCTTTGTTGCCATAGTTCTTGATAGTTGGCTTGATACAATAAGCCATCAATCGTGATTTCACCGACCAGGCTAAAGGTAGAAGTGGGTGCTTCCAGGTTCAGGATTGAAGCTTTAAGGAATTCAGTGAGGGAGTACAGGTAGCCGGATTCCAGTTCCTTCTCATAACTGGCGATTTCGACTTCTTCCGAAATATGGCAATGTAAGGACGCACCAGGGGTTTGTATGTTGATTTGATCGTAGGATAGCAATTGTTCATAGGCCGCATCGCGCTGCGCCAACAGGGCTGCATAATCTATCGTCAGTAATGTCTCTAGCGTATAGCGGAGTGGGTCAATACCACCTCCAGCCTTGGATTGCGTCATTTGTACGACTGTGCCACCCGCTGTATCCCAAAGCGGTTCCATGCCGTATTGACTCGTGTAATCTGAGATTAGCCACAAGACAGCTTCAGTATTGGCAGCAAAGTCAAATCTGGCAGTAAGCGCAACCTGCTGAAAGCCTAGTTGGCGTACTGCGGCTTCAGTTTGCTCATTATCCACCACCACATGCAAATCGCGCGCCTGTAAGTGGGTTAAAAATTCAAGATCTCGCATTGGTATCAAAAGCCGGGGTTAATGGACAAATTCAAGCCGTGCCCCCGCCGAGATAAAATCAACATGCGAGGTATCTACCGCAATACCAATACCAACATGCATACCAACAATGCCTTCATTCATAATGGAATTAATGCGCCAGTCCGGCATCTTGGGATGGTTAACTACGCCAAAAGCGAATTCAGTTAAGGAAAGTCCACGTATCGAGTCTGCAAAGGCTTCATTCATTTTGGCAGTGAAATCTTGGCCACCCAGAACCATTTTAGTAATGCTGTTGTCCTGACATTCGAGCCAGTTATCACCTTTGACTGATAGGTTTACCATCTCGGTTAGTAGAGGGGCAAACTCTGTTTTCAATTCCGGTGAATTTTCTAGGTAACTCAGTCCGTTAAAAACTAGCTTGCCATCAACACAGAAAGAAGATTTATTATCTGCAAGATTAACAATGGAGGTTTCAAAAAACTCGGCAATAGAATACAGCCAGCCTTCCTCCAGTTCAGCATCATAATTGGCGACTTCCACCTCTTCCGCCAAAACCCCAGTCAGAACACTATTTTCACCGCTGTGAATGTTAATAAGCTTAGCAGACAGCGCTTTTTCATAAAGCACGTCTCTATGTGCGAGCGTTGCCGCATAATCGGGTATATCCAATATTTTTTGGATTGAGTAATCCACTGCTTGCAATGAGCCATCAAATTTAGCAGCAGCAAGATGTACAAATATTCCACCGCAATTATCCCAAAGTTCTTTGTTCATTCGATACTGAGAAGGATAAGTACTCAACAAGACAAATACCGGATCAGTATTAGCAGCAAAATCAAAATCAGCAAAATCAGCAAAGTCGGTAAACCCATGTTTGCGAAATAGATCTGTTATCGCATTATCATCAGTAATAACCAATAGCTTTCTTTCCCGAAACATATTCAGAAATTCATGGGTTTTCATTAGCTCAGGACTCTTTAATTTACAGATGGGTTTACAATCTGTCGACTATAGAAAAATCTCCGCCTCTCGAAAGTGACAGAGATTTTTTGTCTCTACCTTAAATTTAAGGCAGAGATCAGTTATGGCTTACCAATAAGCGTTTTGACGTGCTTTACGGTTTGCTTTGCTTACTTGCTTTGCTTTTTTCATAACATACTCCATTAGTTTAAGTTGATATTCGTTGCTATACCCCGTAAACGACGGGAGCAACGGTAGTAATTATGCGATAAAGTGTGCTGCAAATTCAACCTAGAACGCTTATTCTTAACAAAACTTTACATTCGGGTGCTGTGCCACGGTTTTTGCAAATATCAGTAGAAATTATTTCTCATAGTGAAGATGTCTTGGTCATTGGACATGAGAATTCTGCTAGAAGCATCCATGTTGAATGGTGAACACGTCATCGAACAAGAATACAATAAGGTAGGCTCACTGCATCATTCACATAGAATCACCAAGCCGCTTGCGTATTGACAAAAGTGCTGATCTATCAGGCAAGGCTTCCAGCGCTGCACTGGTCTATGCGCTGCTATTTATTTGTTATTTGACACAACTTGTGTAGTAACAGATTAAATATCGACTCTACAATGCGTAAGTCCGATTAAAAGATGGCTTTCAATTTACCTGCTTTATAAAGGATGGCAGAATCCTATAAATTTCTCTAAGCAAGATAATTACCCAATGACTTCCTTATGGCGCAATACTCCATTATTTGCTATTTCACAAGGCTTGATGGTGAGCGCTATCTCCTTAATTGTGACGTGTTCGGCGTTGGTTGGCCAAGCGTTAGCAACGGATAAATCACTAGCGACTTTACCGATTGCGGTGATGTTTATCTCCACTATGTTAGTCAGTATACCTGCCTCTTTTTTGATGGCGAAGATTGGGCGCAAACGGGGTTTTATGCTGGCGACTTTGCTGGGGTTTAGCGGCGGAGCTTTATCGACTTACGCGATTATTCATCAAAACTTCTGGTTTTTTGTGGTGGGGATTGGGTTGATTGGTATGTTTAATGGTTTTGGTAATTATTTTCGTTTCGCTGCTGCCGATTCCGTAGAGAAAAACCTAAAAAGCCAAGCGATTTCTTTTGTTTTGGTGGGTGGGTTAGCGGCTGCTTTTATAGGGCCAAATCTAGCGAACCTTGCAAAAGACGTGATTGCGAATGCTGAATTTGCAGGTAGTTATGCGGCTACTATGGTGCTTTATATCTTGTTATTTTTGACGCTGAGTTTTCTAAAACTGCCAGATAAGAGTGAGGAGGCGTTAGAACATCTCGCTCCTGCGCGTCCCTTGAAGGAAATTATCAGTCAACCGATATTTATTGTTGCCGTCATCTGCGCGATGTTGGGTTATGGTGTTATGTCTTTGGTAATGACTGCGACGCCATTGGCAATGCATCATCATGCACATGCTTTTGCAGATACCTCATTTGTTATTCAATGGCATTTGCTTGGTATGTTTGCACCATCCTTTTTTACGGGGTCGTTGATTCGAGCACTGGGTGTAAAAACTATCTTATGGCTGGGCGTACTCATGGGGTTTGCTTGTGTGATCATTAATTTGGCGGGGCATAGTTTGTGGCACTATTGGGCTGCTTTAGTGCTGTTGGGTATTAGCTGGAACTTCCTATTTGTTGGAGGGACGACTCTGCTAACCGAAGTTTATCGACCCAATGAGCGAGCAAAAACCCAAGCGGTGAATGACTTTTTGATTTTCAGCATGGTCGCGATTGCTTCGCTATCTGCAGGGTATTTACAACACCAATTTGGCTGGCGCATGGTTAATATTGGCGTGTTGCCTGTTTTGGCTGTGATTATGTTAGCTTTGTTATGGCTTGGCTTTACACAGCGAAAACCTGAAACGATTCGTCATGAAAATTCTTTATCGAACTCTTAATACCCTGTCGTTGTCGTAGTTTAAAAGGCGTGAAATAATTTATATTATTCGTTAGCTGGTATACACTGAATTTTTGCAAGAAAAGTGGTGGCTTGGAGCAAACCAAGAGGTCTCTTCTTATTTTTAGGCCATTTTTCTGCAATTTTAATGTTATTTGGGCTTCATATTTTATATGTTTCGTTCATCAGTCTTTCTACTTCTTTGTGAGTGGATTTATCATTAAGAAATTTCCCCCTGCTTTTGTATGTTTCTTATGTATATAGTTTTGGGTGTTTTTTAAAGCAGTTAATAATAGGGTGACTATCTTGAAATTACGAGTGTTACAAGCATTAACAGTGCTTTGTTGTTTATCTTTGTCGCAAGTGCATGCGCAGACGAAAATAGTAGGTGGTGTAAAATCAGATCCAGGGGCTTGGCCATCTGCGGTTGCATTATTGAATAAACCATTAGCTGATGGTATTGAAGCAGGAACGATAGTGAGTTCCCTTACTGGCCTACCATTATTTCTGGTATCAGAGGCTAATTATCAGTCACAAAATTGTGGTGGAAGTTTAATCGATAGCAAGTGGGTATTAACGGCTGCGCATTGTGTTGTTGGTGAAGATAATACGGTGATTGCCCCTGAAACACTTTATGCATTAGTGGGTACTTCTGACTTAATGTCAGGTGGGAGTCGAATTACGGTGAAGTCGATTGTTGTGCATCATGCCTATAATTCCCAAACGGCTGATTCAGATATTGCTTTGTTAGAGCTTGAGAGTTCTGCTGGAGATTCTACAACTGATGTGTTAGGCGTAGATCCTGCTGTAGATACAATAGCGACAGCAATAGGTTGGGGAGATACGACAGCAGATGATGCTACAACTTCTTATCCTGCTGATTTGCGCGAGGTGGACTTGCCCGTAGTATCTAGAGCAGATTGTACGAATGTCTATGGTGCGGATTTTACCAATAATATGTTTTGTGCAGGGTATGATGCAGGTGGCAAGGATAGTTGCCAAGGCGATAGTGGTGGGCCCCTTTTCGTCAGTGACGGCGGGGTATTTAAGCAGGCAGGTGTTGTTAGTTGGGGAACTGGTTGCGCGCAGGCTGGGTATTACGGTGTCTATACGCGTTTGAGTCAATTTACTACGTGGATTAATACTGTTAAGTCAGGTGGGACTTATACGCCTTACATAGCTTCAAGTATATCCTCGTCAGTAAGCGCTGGAGGTGGTGGGAATTTTTGGTTCGGCTTTCCTCTATTCATCATAATGTTAGTACTAAGAAAATTAATCATTGGAACAAAAAAAAGGAATTGAGATGAAATTGATTATGAATCGTTTAAAGCAGTTTTTTGTGGCGTGTTTGGCGGGGATAAGCCTTACTGCGTGTGTGCCAGAATCAGTCAATAACGGAGGTTCTGCGTTGGCAGGTAAATGGATGTTACAGACGATGAATGGAGCTGCACCAAAGGCACCGTTATCTCTTGATGTCAATACTGATGATGGTAGCGTTCGAGGTTTTTCTGGGTGTAACCGGTTCTTTGCTCGTGCGCAGATGACGGGTGAAACTCAGTTGCGTGTTAGCAAAATCGGTAGTACCAAAAAACTCTGTTCCGATGGCGCTATGATGAACACTGAACGCGCGTATCTCAATGCATTGAAGGGTGTAAGCTCGTACAGTATTTCTGGAAACAAGCTGTCGCTTTCGGGCTCTGCTGGTAACTTGGTATTTACAAAATAGATTGCGTTTTTTGCTAGGTTATCAATAGATAATCTAGTGACGAGATCCGTTTTTTATACTGCTAAAAGCTTCAAGTGCTCGTTCACGACTTGCTTTTAGATCTACAACCGGTGCTGGATAACCATTAAACGCTTTTTCTGGATGATGAATGTGTTTGGAATTCATATTGGCGAGTTCAGGTATCCAGCATCGAATGTATTCCCCTTCACTGTCGAATTTTCGGCTTTGCAAAACCGGGTTGAAAATACGGAAGTAGGGTGCTGCATCTGCCCCTGATCCTGCCGCCCACTGCCAGCCAAAAACATTACTCGCTAGGTCAGCATCGACCAGTGTATCTCGAAACCAATGTTCTCCCTCTTGCCATGGGATGAGCAAATTCTTAGTTAAAAATGATGCCACAATCATACGCACTCGATTATGCATCCAGCCCGTATGCCATAGTTGGCGCATTCCTGCATCCACAATAGGAATACCTGTTAAGCCCTTTTGCCATGCTTCGAGATGAGCTTCTGTATCACACAGCCAAGGAAAGTTTTCGAAACGGGTATCTAGCGGCTGATCAACAGTTTGTGGGTAGTGATATAGTAAATAATAGGCGAAATCTCGCCATACAATTTCTTTCAAAAATACTTCACAAGCCTCTGTTGCACGGGGGTGACTATCACGGTATTGGATGATTGCCTGGACGATTTGTCGCGGGCTTATTTCACCAAAATGCAAATGAGGAGACAGGCTAGAGGTGCCTGTGAGGTGAGGATTATTTCGATGTTCTTTGTAGTGCAATAGATGTGTATTGATGAAGTTTGTCAACTTGTTATGGGCCTCATCTTCCCCCACTGTCCAATGCTGCATCATATTATCTGCCCAATTCAATGAGGGTAATAAGGACAAGTCATTAATGCATAGGGACGGAGGAGTAGGTCCTTGCTGCTGACGAGCCAAAACTGACATGGATAGAGGGTGGTTGAATCCAAAGCGACGCATACGGTTCCAATAAGCGGTATAGACACGATAGGGGGTGTTATCCGCTTTTAGAATTTCCCATGGTTCATACAATAGGCTGGCATTGAACGTTTTTATACTCGCTTGCTGAGCGAGTTGCTGCTTTATTATGGTATCTCTGGCAATACTGGCTGGGTCGTAGCAGCGATTCCAATAAAGTTGTTCTGCACCCGTTTCTTCCAGCAATGTTCTGAGACAGTTTAGTGGGTCTCCTTTACGGATAATGAGTGATGCCCCAAGGGTATTTTGTAAATCTTTAGTTAAAGAATGCAGGCTGTGATGTAACCAGACATTACTTGCGCTACCTGGTTGCGAAAGGCTGGTACTTTTTGTGTCGTCAATGAAGACGGGAATAATGTGTTCCGCGTGTTCAAGTGCGCTTTGTAATGCTGGGTTATCCTGCAAACGCAGGTCTTGGCGAAACCAGATGATCGCAGTTTTCATGAGTATGTTAGCTTGTAGAAAGTTGTTTGTTTATTTGTGAGGATGCTTTGCTAAAGTCTTGCTCAAGTTTGTAATAGTTAACAGGCTCTTCTATCGCATCATGCTCATGAGCAACAAAAATACTGACATCATGATTTTGTGACAGGATATCGATTTGGGCTAAGTCAATCTGTGCATCCATCAAGATTAAAGCATCAATACTATTACGCTGCAGGATCAACGGTAGGGCATTCATATCGGCGATGTGATTAATGAAATTCACCTCGTACTCATGCGTATCAACGATATTGGCCAGTAACAGAGCGCGAATAACCTCCAAAGGTTGATGGCCTGTTTTGAAGACTAAAGACTTGTGTGTGCGTGGCAGGTTCTGATTGTTGCGAAGGTAGCTGGCTCCTAACTTTGCCTGGAGAAATTCGTGAAAGAAAGCTTGCTCTGCTCCCATCACTGGAAATATTGAGTTGTTTTTTTGTAATTCTCCGTAGAGAGGCATAACAAGTTTTCTTGCTACTAAGTCCAGTGAGTAAGATGAAGTAATTTCATTAAATGCTCGATCTAAAGAGCGTGAATCCAATGCGCGAATACATTCAGTAAAATGCTCAGTGAAGTAGCGCCACGGGTCTTCTTCTTTTGCCCTGCTGTCGTTAGCGATGCTAATAAGATTCGTGCTTGCTGCATCGGGCTGGTCGAGAATCGCACGAACACGATTGACGGGAATGCCTTGCTCTAAAAGTTGCAATACCTGCTTTACATGTTCGATATCATCCATGCTGTACAAGCGATGTCCTTTTGGTGTGCGTTGTGGCTTGAGTAGGCCGTATCGCCTTTCCCAAGCTCTTAGCGTGACGGTTTTAACGCCAGTTTTCTCAGAGATTGTGCCGATAGGAAAAAGCAAAATATCACCGTTTGGGTCTTGATCTTGAGTCATTTGTGTAACTTATGTATAAATATCCTATTAATCGTAGCATGTTTTATACAAAATTCCTGAAAATACTTATACGCGTTGTAAACACAGCTCTATGCAGCGCTCTGTATTGTTTAATCAGCGAGTCGTAAATGCTCAGGGTTAATGCATAAGCGATTACCGCAGCTTAAGGTAACAAGACCACCTTTGGGAATGTCCCCGATATAAGCCATGTAGCTTGCATCGCAGGCGCTAACTGTGTGTGTCATACCATGCTCATCTGTGATCATAGTGCGCCCCCATCCGCTATTAGAGATCTGTCCGACCCATTCCCAGCAGCCATTTTCACCGTGTTGAATTATTTTTTGTTTCAGTAGTTTCTGTAAGCGCTCTTTATTCATATTGTTCTCTCTAATGTGTTGATAGTCATTGGTTCAGTATTATTTATAGCTAATTTGTAGGGTATTTGTGGTCTTATTGTATAACTTGTGTATAGTTATACACGATGATTGTACACTTAGTGTGCTTATTCATTGTTCGATGTACAAGTTTGGTCTTACAAACCACTAAAGAACTTGTTAGCGATCATTACTATAAAGTTTCTTGTAGTAGTGGAATGCGATGTTGTAGCCCCTTTACTACGGTTGCTTGGAAATCGGTTCTGAGTAAACCAGAGCGTCTTCGACAACAAGAATGTTTGTCATTATTTAATAAATGAGGTCGTAAAAATGAAAATATCTTCTAGAGGACAATATGCCATTAAAGCAATGCTACAATTAGCCTTGCATGAGCATGAGAGCCCTGTTTCCCTAGTCGACATTTCCAATGTCAACAATATATCGGTGTCTTATCTGGAGCAGTTATTTAGCAACCTTAGAAAAGACGATTTGATTGAAGGAGTAAGAGGGCCAGGCGGTGGTTATCGTCTGGGTAAGTCATCAACGTCAATTAGTATCGCGAATATATTAACTGCTATCGAAGATGGAGAGTCTAAGAGTTCTGCAGTGCAAAATGATGAATTGTCTATGGTGTTGTGGGAGTTCTTTACCGGGCAGTTATATGATTATCTTGAGAACATCACATTGCATGACTTAATGGATCACCCTGATGTTCCGAAGGTTGAGATTGCGAGAGATACAACGGCGCAATACATTGCTTCAATGTTCAAGCCTACGGCAGAAAGCACGGGTCATTCTTTTAATTAATGATGCATTCCAATAGCCCATCCAGTGTTTCGATGGGCTGTAGTGGTTGGAAGAATAAGTTGCTAAAGAGGTCGCAGATGAAATACCTACTAACATTATTATTTATCCCATTAGTGATGAATGCTTACGCCGTACCTTCGGCTGAGAGTAACAACAACATGCAAGAGTCAGCGAATACTTGTCCAGAAGCTTTAGATTTTACCGTGCGTGCCTTGGATGATGATAAGGAAGTCAATCTTTGTCAGACGTATAAAGGTAAGTTGATAATGATCGTGAATACGGCAAGTAAATGCGGATTTACACCTCAGTTCGAAGGCTTGGAAGCCTTATATGAAAAGTACAAAGATAAAGGCTTTGTGGTATTGGGTTTTCCTTCGAATGACTTTGCCAATCAAGATCCAGGCACAGAAAAGCAAGTTGCCGAATTCTGTCGACTTACTTATGGGGTGAAGTTCCCTATGTTCGAGAAGACGCATGCCGCAAAGAAGAATGCCTCTCCTATTTATAAAAAACTGGCGGAGCTGTCGGGAGGCAAATATCCGAAATGGAATTTTTATAAATACGTGATCAGTCCAGAAGGCGAGTTGATCGGGAATTATTCCAGTTTCACGAAACCCAATGCGAAAAAAATAGTGAAGTTAATAGAAGCGAATTTACCCAATAAGTAACGCTAATAATTATTAAAAGAGAGTGGTCGACATTCATGGAAACGCAAAAACAATTTACAGAGTCCTTACCAAAGATTGGCATTAGTAGTTGTTTGCTCGGCAATAAAGTGCGTTTTGACGGGGGGCATAAAAATAATCGCTACATCACCAAGACGCTTGTGAACCACTTTGGACTCGTTTCTTTCTGTCCTGAAGCAGGTTCCGGTATGGGAACCCCTCGTAAACCTATTCGTTTAGTGAAACAGAATGAAAGTGTACATGTTGTGGGGGTGGATGATGCAACTCAAGATTTCACCTCAGTACTTGAAGAGTATGGGCCGCAGAACAAAGAAACTGTTGAGCACCTATGTGGATTTATTCTGAAAAAGGATTCACCGAGTTGCGGCATGGAAAGAGTGAAAGTTTATAATGCAGATCGTCCTGATGCCCAGCCTCAACGCGAAGGTGAGGGCGTTTTTGCAAAATACTTGCGAAAGACGTTTCCCTTGTTGCCTGTAGAGGATGAAGGACGTATCAATGACCCTGTGTTGCGAGAAAATTTTATTGAAAGGGTCTTTATCTATCAGCGTTGGCGAGAATTACAAAAAAAGAATATGCAGCCTGCTGACCTGGTTGGTTTTCATGCGGCGCATAAATATACGATCATGGCACATGACCAGAAAGACGCCGTTAAGCTAGGGCAGCTCGTGGCCAGATGCGGCGTGGGTAATTTCTCTGAAGTAGCTGATGAGTACATTGAGCTATTGATGAGTGTGCTAAAAAAGCGTGTTTCAAGGGGGCGGCATGGCAATGTGTTATTTCATTTGACGGGATATTTACGAGAGTATCTGGACGATCTGGAACGACGCGAAATTGTCAATACTATTGAGCGTTATCAGCAAGGGCTTTATCCATTGATTGTGCCGATTACTTTACTGCGCCACTATTTCAAGAAATACCCGCACGAGTACATTGACAAACAATATTATCTTTATCCCCATCCAGATGAGTTGATGCTTCGGAATCTTTTGTAGTTATTTTAAGATTCTCAAGGAAGATACCATGAAATAAAATTGCCTGACCTCCCTCTTGTAGTTTACTTGTGTAAAGGTTTCTATTTGAAAGGTTTTTCTAGGCATTGTCTTTGACAAAATCTGAAGTGGAATTGTTTTTTTTATTTTGTCAATAATCTAAGTGTTGGTGTCTTGGGCAATAAGTAACTAGAATTACCAATGCGAACGTTTATTCATTTTAGGGGTGATGATACTTCCAAGATGCATATAGGCGATCAAATCCATCGATCTAGGAGACATTATGAGAAATCTATACCTTATCTCGACGTTACTCGTCAGTATTTCACCGGCTATTGCAAATGATTCTATTGGAGGCTATGCCAACAGTGCACCTGTAGTGCCACAAAATAAAAGCTCAGGCTTTAATTTTGGTGATGGCTCTGGAACCAACTTCAAAGAAGGTTTCAACATGGGTGAAGGGATGAACTTTGGGGAAGGCTTTGGTTTTGGGAACAATAACGGAAATCCATCAGGGATGAATTTTGGTAATGGTCGTGGTTTCAATTTCGGCAATGGCTCAAATTCTACCCCATGGGGCAATATGCCATTCTTTGGTAATAACACTGGTTGGGGTGGTAATAGCATGCCGTGGGGAAACAACGCCGCCCCTATGGCCTACCAAAATGGTAATCGGCCTGTTTATTATGTACCTGTACCCGTTTATCAAATGCCGAATATGCCGCAGATGAACATGCCTGCGCAACAGGGACAAACTATGCAGATGCCAAAAATGCCGCAGATGAATATGCCTGCGCAACAGGGGCAAACTATGCAGATGCCAAAAATGCCGCAGATGAACATGCCAGCGCAACAGGGGCAAATCATGCAGATGCCAGCGATGCCGCAAATGCCAATGAATCAGTCAGGCCAACAGTTGCCACATATGCCAATGAAGATGCCTGAAATGCCAAAAATGACGGCGCCAACGATGCCGCAAATGAATATGGGTGGGCAGCCAATGCCGCAATCAGGAACTGAGGAAAAAAATACACCTGCTCAAGCGCAAACGAAGATGGCTCCTCCTACTCCAACAGCACAACAGATGCAAACCAAAGCGATGCACTATAACCAGCAACAAGGTCAACCGGAAGCTCCTGCGACGCCAGTCGCTCCTGAGAAGAAGTTCCCAAACCCGGCAGAAGTACCTGCTGAGGTGAAAGAAGCTGGAACAGTGGCTCCTGTAGCGCCAGTAGAAGCACAAGCCGCACCTGCTGCGCCAACAGCACCAGCCGTTGATGTTAAAGCTTCTGCTCCTGCCCCTACCGTGGCTGCACCTGTGGAAGCGAAAGCTGCTGCTCCTGTAGAAACCGAGGCAGCTCCAGCTACACCAGAAGCGAAGTAGCTTAAACGTGTAACTGAGGGATAGTCTTCTATCTCTCAGTTCACTATTCTGTACCACTCTCCATCATCTTCATAGAAGAATGTCAGGTTCCAAACCTGATCATTGACTCCCATGCATATTCAAGAAATCCAGACGAAACTTAATCGATTGCCCCAAAAGGATTGGAAAAGTATTTTCGATGGTGCCCAATTAGTCATACACGATGATGAAAGTCTGACCGTTCAATCACAGGCGATAGATAACATTTTTTTAAGCGCAAGCATGATCGAAACGGACTCTGCTGACGAGCTGAAAAATCAAGCACTTGCACAAGTAGAAGAATTGCTTAGCCAATACTACCGCAAGCATCCGTTGACTCAAAAAGGGTTTTACCGAAAAGCCTTAGCCATCATAAAAGGTCATGAGAATGATTTCGCCGCTGCACCTAGACAAGAGCCTAACTGTACCTTGTTTGTTGAGGGGGGAGAGGTTGTTGCAGAAGATCAAAGCTCACCGAAATTCCTCTATGGTGTGTACTGTGAATTGCCCGATAATATTGCGAATGGTGCCATCCCGGAAACCGTCCAAAAGTGGTTGGAAAATGGCGATGCACATGAAACCTATTTAGAAATGAATGTTTGTCGTTATTTCTGTTGAAGTACAAATCTGAAAAATATTTCTCTCAGAATGGTGATTCATGATGCAGAATACCCCTCCAAAATCTAAGCAAGGAAAATCATGAAAGAGACCATCCGACTTACCGAATACAGTCATGGCGCTGGTTGCGGATGCAAAATTTCACCAAAGGTGCTGGATGTGATGCTGAAAACCCAGCTTACGCAAACACTTGATGAAGCATTGCTGGTAGGTAATAGTTCGCGTGATGATGCAGCGGTTTATGACATGGGGAATGGTATTGGCATTATCAGTACCACCGATTTTTTTATGCCGATTGTTGATGACCCATTCACCTTTGGCAAGATAGCCGCAACCAATGCAATTAGCGATGTATATGCCATGGGCGGAAAGCCGATGATGGCGATTGCAATTTTTGGTTGGCCTATTGATAAGTTGCCGCCAGAAATAGGGCAACAAGTGATTGAAGGCGGACGACAGGTTTGTCAGGATGCTGGAATCGCGTTGGCTGGTGGGCACAGTATTGATGCGCCAGAACCTATTTTTGGTTTAGCCGTAACTGGCAGTGTGCAGATCAAGCAGCTAAAGCAAAATAATACTGCAAAAGCAGGTGACAAACTCTTTCTAACAAAGCCGTTGGGCATTGGTGTTCTAACCACTGCGCAAAAGAAAAAAAAGCTCAAAGACGAACATGCTGATGTAGCGACAGAAACCATGTGTCAGCTCAATAAAATTGGTGCTGAATTAGCAAAAATTAAAGGCGTCAATGCATTGACCGATGTCACCGGGTTTGGCTTGGCAGGACATTTACGCGAGATGTGTGAAGGCAGCCAGTTACAGGCAAAGATCAACTTCGATGCTGTGCCTTTATTGCCACATATCCATGAATACTTGGATATGGGCTGTTCGCCAGGTGGTGCAGGGCGCAACTTTGACAGCTATGGCTATGTGCTGGGTGATATGAGTCAACGTCAGCGTGAGGTTCTTTGTGATCCGCAAACCAGTGGTGGATTACTGGCGGCTGTCAGTGAAGAAGGTATGGATGAGTTTTTGAAGACGATACAGGCAAATGGGTTTGAGCTAGAGCCTATTGGTGCATTGTTTGAAGCCGAAGAGGGTTTGCAGCAGCGTATTCATATTATTTAATAGTCAGCACAGCTATGCATGTACTCACTGCTTCAAATCACGATGAAGCGGTGAGTTATGACGTAAATTTTATGAGGAACAAGCCTGTTGTACGATATTTCTATAATCTGATGTGATGGGGTCGTATTTTAGAAATGTACTATTTACCCATCCATCACGACCATTCCAGCGAATCTTTTCCCATCTGCTATTTCCACCTTTGGTTTGCTCGCTAGGAAATTTAACAATGCCTATTGCATTGTGAGGAATACTCGCAATCTTCTCGGCATTGACATTGCCTGCACTACGCACATTTAAGCTCTGTCCACGAGGTACTTTGATAACCATAAAAGTTTCGATTACTGAGAGATTGTTTTTATCAGACGCTGTAGCAGGGTAGCCGCAACACATGGAGTTTTCAGGATGTTGTGCAACGCATTGGCGATGTGCTGCGAGTTCTACACTCGCTTTATGGTCTGTGTCGATATAGCGTGAATTAACCCAACCTTCTTTAACGCCCCAAACGACTTTTTGCCAATTGCCTTTGTGTTCTGCAGTACGCTTTAGAATCCACGTTGCATCAAAGGGCATTTGTAAAATCACGGGCGCTGATGCACTTGGATATTGACGAACATTGAGTTCTCCCGCGGTTTTGATATTTGCTACTTTATAAGCGAGTGGTTCGTTAGCATCCGCCCATGTATGGCTTGAGATGCTGAATAATAAGATGGTGCTTGCCAATATTTTGGTAAGTTTCATGGTATCCCCGTGTTTATTGTAAGTGAATAGATCAGATGCAGTTGCCCATTCGCCATGAATCTCTGACAAGGTTCATGGCTAATTAAAAAGCTGAACTATTTTAGTAAGCTGCTGCTGAATTATAAACGATTTTATGAGAAATCTGAAAGGTTTTCAGCTAAACGAATCCAGCGAGCAAATTCACTGCGTAGATTGAGCAATACAAGATAAGTTTCGAGAAATGCAGAGGCGTCCAAACACCACGGTGAAGGGTGTACTTTATCAGTCAAAGGCATTATATGTTATGTTTCACTCATACAAACGTCGCCAATGTGGAGCGCTTAATGTCTGACGACACGAGTCATTTGATAAACCTTTTACAGCGAATTTCTCAGGAGGATGAGAAAGCTTTGGAAGAACTTTACAATTGTACAGTCAAGCGTATTTACGGCATGGCAAGAAAGTTTGTGGTAAACCCAGATCTTGCAGAAGAGGTCGTTAGTGATGTTTTTATGCAGGTGTGGGAACAGGCAGAACGCTATACAGAATCAAAGGCTGCGCCTATGGGATGGTTGCTGATGATTTGTCGCAGTCGCGCATTGGATAAACTGCGTCGTGAAAAGAAATTCACCGAAAAAACCTATTCCACAAATGAAGAAAACCCCGTCGAAGATCCCCATGCTGAAGAACCGATTGTCGATATGATGGATCATGAGCTTTCGAAAGAGGTCATAGAGGCATTGGAACAGTTGAGTGTTAAGCAGCGTCAAGCACTTTGTCTTGTTTTTTACAAAGGCATGAGCCACAAGGAGATTGCTAGCTACACAGGTGATCCATTGGGGACCGTGAAATCTAATCTGCGACGAGCACAAGAAGTCTTGAGAGGATCGTTGCTAGAAGCTTACAAAGCTACAGGAGGGTTACATGGCAACGCGTAAAACAACATTGCCTGATACAGAAGTTCTTGATCAAGACATTATTGAATTAATGGCTAATGCTCATCAGGAAGAAGCGCCTTCTGTGGAAGCCACCGACCGAATGCGCTCCCATATTATGCAAAAAATTTCTCTTAAAAAAGCGGCCAAGAGTGCAACACCAAAGACGGTTAGAGACTCCTGTGATGATTGGGTGAATGCCATGCCCGGTGCAAAATTCAAAGTACTTCAGGGGGATGCAGAAAATCTCACCGGCGTTTTATCCTATCTCATCCAACTTGAACCAGGGTTTGAAATGGCAGGGCATGAGCACCCCTTTGATGAAGAAACTTTGATGCTGGAAGGTGACTTGAGTCTTGGTGATATTCAATTGCAAAAAGGTGATTTTCATTTCATGGAAGCGGGGACTACTCATGGTAATGTCTATACAAAGAATGGTTGTACTGCCTATATGCGTGGCGCTTTCCCCGTATAAGAACTTGTGCCTATCAGCGTAAAAGTTCTCATCATGATTAAAGTGTTTAAAGACGCTTTATTATAGCAAGATAATCCACTTTGTATGATTGTTGCGTATATTTAGCATACGCTGTGTTATAGAAGATTATTATGAAAAAGCAACTCCCCAGTATTCTTACTATCTTCCTGATTAGTACATGTGTGATTATTGCCGGTTGCAGTGTTGTTAAGCCTGTTTCCTTGCTTAATCTTGCTATTTCCAGTGATGGTTATGCACTGCAATCAGTGCGCTACGGCAATCAGAATCGTCAGGCTATGGATGTATATCGTCCCGAGCTTGCATCACAAAAAACACCTATTATCTTCATTTATGGCGGTGCATGGACAGAGGGGAATAAAAAAGATTATAAATTTATAGGGCAAGCCTTGAGTCAACTAGGGCACCCCGTCATTATCCCAGATTATCGTTTATATCCTGATGTTCGCTTTCCCGCATTTATTCAAGATATTGCACAAGCCATTCGTTTTACCGAAAAAAATGCTCAACAGTTGCTGGATAAACCTCTTAAAAAGTTTATTCTCATGGGGCATTCTGCTGGGGCTTATAATGCTGCGTTATTGGTGACTAAGCCAGCATATCTCGGTGACGGCCTTTACCAAAAAATGCAAGCAGTGATTGCTTTGGCAGGACCTTATGATTTACCACTCAATGACCCTGGTGTTAAGCCAGTATTTGCTGGAGCAACGTCAGCGACAAGCAATATTCTGCAAAATACCCATCCTAATATGCCTCCTTTACTATTGCTGCATGGGCAGGATGATAAACGTGTGTTTCCTTTTCATACTGAGCGTTGGCAACGTGTATTACGGCAATATGGCAACTCCGTTGAGGTACATATTTATCCAAAGGTAAACCATATCGATGTTGTTTCAGGGATCGCGGCACCATTACGTCGTTTGAGTCCGAGTTTTCAGGATATACAGCAATTTTTAAAACGGCTCCCTGACTAACTTTTAGTTGGTAGCCTCTGCCACTTCGAAAGGTTAAAAATTATTGAAATAAAGTGAATCCATTTGTTTCCTTCATTGCGTAGCCCTTAGCGAAAGGTCAATGAAACCAAACGAGGATACACATGATGAAACGATTTACCCTGAGTACTCTGGCTGGCGCAATGCTTGCAGCAATAAGCAGTGCGAGCATGGCGTCCAGTCACCGCGAAGCTCCCTTTATTACTGAAAACCCGAAAGTCGATGCGACGGATTTTTATCTGTTTCGAAGCTATGAACCGAATCGTGAGGACTATGTCACTTTAATCGCAAACTACAATCCGCTTCAGGATGCCTATGGTGGGCCAAATTACTTCAGTCTTTCACCTGAAGCCTTGTATGAAATACATGTCGATAATAATGGCGATGCTGTTGAAGATGTAAGCTTTCAGTTCAAATTCACTAAAGCACTTGGAAATGCAGGGGCAGGTATTTCACTGGACATCAATGGTAAGGATATGGCTGTTCCGTTAAAGAATATTGGGCCAGTAACCTCCACCGATGACAGTGCTCTTAATTTTAAGGAAAGTTATAGTCTTACTATGGTCGATGGCGATCGTCGCACGGGGAATAAAACGCCAGTACTCAATGACAGTGATGGTTCAACATCTTTTGCTAAGCCACTCGATAATATTGGTGATAAGACTTTTTCTCAGCAATCTTATGATCAATATGCGAATAGCTTTATTTATGATGTAAATCTCTCCAGTTGTCCAGAAGGTGCGCAGGATGGACGAGTATTTGTTGGACAGCGTAAGGAGTCTTTTGCTGTCAATTTGGGAGAAATTTTTGATTTAGTCAATACCAACCCGGTTGGTCCGGTGGATGGTGAAAGTAATCAATTGGCGGATAAAAATATTACAACTTTTGCTCTGGAAGTACCGATTGCGTGTCTCGGAGAAGATAACGATGTGATTGCTGCCTGGACGTCTGCCAGTTTACCGCAGGTTCGCGTATTGGATCCGAATCCAAGCTTTACGCAACCTTTAGTAAGTGGCGGCGCTTGGACACAGGTATCTCGATTAGGTATGCCATTGGTGAATGAGGTCGTGATTGGGTTGCCGGATAAAAATCGCTTTAACGCTAGTGAACCAAAAGATGATGCGCAATTTGCTGATTACGTAACGAATCCGACCTTGCCAACCTTGCTACAGGTTTTATTTGGTGTGAAAGCGCCTACCGTAGAGAATCGTCCTGATCTTGTTGCGGCCTTTTTGACCGGTTTCACGGGTGTTAATGCGAATGGTTCGGTAGCGGAAATGCAGCGTTTGAACACAGCAATTGCACCTACTATTAAGGCAGAACAAAATAATCTCGGTGTAGCGGCGGGGGACAATGCAGGATTCCCGAATGGTAGACGCCCGGGCGACGATACCGTGGATGCGGCACTTCGCGTTTCAATGGGATTATTATGTCATCTACCCTTAGACCTTTGTACGCCTGAGCAAGCAGAGAGCGGTACGTTGGCATACACCGATGGTGTTTTACAAAATGCGGCTCAATTTGACGATAGCTTCCCGTATCTAACGACACCAATTTCTGGCGCGACGTCTGACGTAAGCAATAACTAGGAGGAATATCATGAAACATGTTCTATGGTTAGCCTCGGTAATGCTGGCGATCAGCGTCACGGGGTGTAATAACTCGTCTAACAACAATCATTCATCTGTTGCAGTAGTAGGGGCAGCAACGAATGCTGTTGCTACCAAAAATGCAGATGCTGATCCCTTGGTGATTGATGATGCTTCAGCGTTGCAACAGGATTTAAATGCCGTCTTTGGCAATGCAGACAGTGAGCCTGTTGATATTCAACCAGGGGAAAGTTTGACTGATTTACTGGGAAGGATTAACCCATGATGGTGAGATATTCTCGCCAAATGACAACACAGCGCTTTGCGGCTGCTGTTTTGTCATTGTTTGTGGCGACTGCTGTGTACGCTGAGCCTGCCAAGAATGTTCAGATGTTGAATATTCAGTCGGCAATGCAGCAGCAGAATAATGACCCGATTTCATTGTTAAGAAAACTTCGTCAAGAAAAGCCAGAAGATTCAGCTATCGCGGCGCGTCTGGCGACTCTATATATTCAAAAGGCAAGACAGGAATTAGAGCCGGAATACTATCAGCAAGCCTTCTTTGCGATTCGGCCTTGGTGGCGAGTGGAAAAAATGCCCCCTGAAATTGCTATGGTGCGAGCCACGCTCTATCAGCATGAACATCATTATGTAGAGGCAACCGAGTTACTTTTGGAGGTTATTCAGCAACAACCTAAAAATAGCCAAGCCTGGCTGACGCTCTCTACGATTCAACACGTTCAGGGAGATTATGCAAACGTGGCGGTAAGCTGTGATGCGTTAAGTAGGGTGGCTTCAACGTGGCTTGGCGGATTGTGCTATAGCCAGCTATACAGTGTGACAGGGCGAGCAAAAGCAGCTTATGCAATGCAACGCCATTTACTGTCTCAACTAAAAGACAATCAGCAAGAATTGCATGTGTGGTTAAATGCGTTGATGGCAGAAAGTAGTGTAAGGCTTCATCAAGACAAACGTGCTGAGCAACATTACAAAGCGGTTTTGGCATTGCGCTCAGATGATCTGCATGCTTTAGGTAATTACAGTGACTTCTTACTCCAGCGCAATCGTCCCCAAGAGGTCATTGCCTTATTAAAAGCCTATGATAAACATGATGCGCTTCTATTACGAACCGCAATGGCGGCTAAACAGGCAGGAGATCAGGAGCTTGAAAACCAGTCGGTAGCGGTTCTAAAACAGCGTTTTGCAGAGGCCCTAGCAAAGCATGGGCATACCCACGAACGCGATGAGGCACTATTCCATTTGGTATTTAGTGATGATAAATCACAAGCCTTAACGCTCATGGCTAAAAATTGGGAGTTGCAGAAGGAGCCTGTCGATGCACGATCATTGCTTCAAGCCGCGCTGGCTAATAAGCAACCGCAAGCCGCACATACCGTTATTGCCTGGGTGAAGCAACATCAACTCGAAGACCCGCAAATACATAGACTGATTAAGCGACTGCAAATGCTCTAATTCAGGTGTTTATAAATTAATCAACAAAGCGATTAGTCACGTTGTTTTTTTCTTCAAATAATAGAAGGAGGTGAACTGAGTAATGAAAAGTGAGGGATCTAAATTGAATAACAAGTTATCGGATTGATAGAAATCAATGTCCATTTCTGGCTTGAGTATTACCTTTCCTCTTAAGCATCGTTTTGATTTTTGAATTCAGCAGATTTTTGTCCAATAAGCTTCTAGCTATGCGTATCAGGCTTTATTAAAGCTGCGGCATAAAACACTGATCATGATGCTACCTATTGTTATTAATTTAAATCGCTAAGAGGTGTGCTCATGATACCTGATGACGTCGTTGATTTATCGCGCTTGCAATTTGCATCGGTCGCGCTATTTCATTTTCTTTTTGTACCCCTGACTTTGGGGCTAACATTTCTGTTAGCCATTATGGAGTCGGTCTATGTCATGACAGGCAAACAAGTCTATCGAGACATGACCAAGTTCTGGGGTAAGTTGTTCGGTATAAACTTTGCCGTCGGTGTAGCGACAGGTCTGACGATGGA
>CACVAY010000112.1:80181-83596 GCA_902727985.1 uncultured Thiotrichaceae bacterium
TGTTAGCCATTATGGAGTCGGTCTATGTCATGACAGGCAAACAAGTCTATCGAGACATGACCAAGTTCTGGGGTAAGTTGTTCGGTATAAACTTTGCCGTCGGTGTAGCGACAGGTCTGACGATGGAGTTTCAGTTTGGTACGAACTGGTCCTATTATTCGCAATACGTCGGGGATATTTTCGGCGCGCCGCTGGCGATTGAAGGCTTGATGGCATTCTTCCTTGAGTCAACCTTTGTGGGCATTTTCTTCTTCGGTTGGGAACGACTGAGCAAGGTGCAGCACTTGGTCGTGACATGGTTGATGGCTCTGGGAACAAACTTCTCTGCGTTATGGATTCTTATTGCCAATGGCTGGATGCAGAACCCCGTTGGAGCTGAATTCAATATTGAAACCATGCGGATGGAAATGACGGATTTCGCTGCGGTATTGTTGAACCCTGTTGCGCAGGTCAAGTTCGTGCATACCGTGTCAGCAGGATATGTGGCGGGTTCGATGTTTGTGATGAGTATCAGTGCGTGGTATTTGCTGAAAGGTCGTGATACGGGCTTTGCAAAACGTTCATTTGCGATTGCTTCAGGTTTTGGTTTGGCGGCCATTCTTTCCGTTATTTTACTCGGCGATGAAAGTGGCTACGAAGCGGGTGAAGTACAGCAAGTGAAGCTTGCAGCGATGGAAGCGGAATGGGAAACAGAACCCGCTCCGGCCCCATTTACACTGATCGGATTCCCTGATCAGGAAGCACAGGAAACCCATGCCGCGATAAAAATCCCCTATGTGATGGGCATTATCGCAACCCGCTCTCTTACCGAAGAAGTGACGGGTCTGAAAGATCTGATTGCGCATAATGAGCAACGTATTCGTAACGGCATGAGCACCTATGCCTTATTTGAGAAAATCCGTGCAGGAGAAGCGTCTGAGGAAGAGAAGCAATTCTTTAAAGAGAATAACAAAGACTTGGGGTATGCCTTTTTATTGAAACGTTTCGCGCCCAATGTGGTGGATGCGACAGAAGAACAAATCAAGTTAGCGGCTGAAGATAGTATTCCTCAGGTTGCTCCGTTGTTCTGGACATTCCGTATCATGGTGGCGTCTGGCTTCTTCATGTTGCTGATCTTTGCCTTGGCATTTTTCTATACCGCAAAGCGTACTGTCTTCCAGAAACGTTGGTTGTTATGGCTTTGTGTCATTGGTTTGCCATTCCCGTGGATTGCTATCGAGACCGGTTGGTTCGTCGCTGAATTTGGTCGTCAGCCATGGGCGGTAGGGGAAATGCTACCCACTGCGATGGCCGTTTCTACCCTGGAATATTCACAAGTGCTTAGCAGTCTGATTGGCTTTACGGTTTATTACATTATCTTGTTTGCCCTGGAAATGTATCTCATGGTGAAATTTGCCAAGCAAGGCCCAAGCGCGATTCATACCGGGCGTTATCACTTTGAGCAGCAATCAGGTGGCAATGCTGATGCGGTCTACGCTAACAAACAACACAGTTTACTATAGGAGTACACCATGGAATTCTTAAGTTACGAATATCTAAAGTTTGCCTGGTGGCTTCTCATCGGTGTGCTTTGGATTGGTTTCGCGATTACCGAAGGTTTTGACATGGGGGCAGCGATGTTATTGCCGTTCATTGGCAAAACCGATGCGGAACGTCGTGTGGTGATTAACGCCGTTGCACCACACTGGGATGGTAATCAGGTGTGGTTGATTCTTGCCGCAGGTGCCTTGTTTGCTGCATGGCCGATTGTCTACGCAACGACCTTTTCGGGCATGTATCTCGCATTGTTGATATTGCTATTCACCTTGTTTTTACGTCCGGTCGGGTTCGACTATCGCTCTAAACTGGATAACCCGCGTTGGAGAAATTTCTGGGATTGGGCGTTGTTCATACCCGGCGTGGTTCCACCGCTACTGTTAGGTGTGGCAATGGGTAATCTGTTCTTGGGTATGCCGTTCCATTTTGATGATTTCCTGCGTTCTTATTACGAGGGCGGATTCTTCGGCTTGTTGCATCCCTTTGCTTTAGTAGCTGGTTTGTTAGGCGTGGCCATGTTCATGATGCAAGGCGCCAGTTACCTAATGATCAGAACGGAAGGTGTGGTGCATGATCGCGCCAAAACCGCCTTAAAGTTTTCATCACTGGCGGTGATTGTGCTGTTTGCGATTGATGGCTTGTGGTTATGGATGGGTATGGATGGATTCAAAGTGGTTAGTGGTCTTGATCCAGCAGGCCCCAGTAATCCAACCTTGAAGCAAGTGGTGATTGAATCGGGTGCGTGGATGCAAAACTATGCGCTTTATCCAATCATCTGGATTGGCCCCATCCTTGGCTTTGCAGGAGCAGCACTGGCATGGTTAATGGGAGCAGCGGGTAAAGCGAGTTTAGCGTTCTTGGGTTCATCATTGAGTTTGGTAGGTGTTATCCTGACAGCAGGTTTCACACTGTTCCCATTCGTGATGCCATCCAGCACTAACCCGAATCATAGTTTGACCATGTGGGATGCAACCTCAAGTGCATTAACACTGAATGTTATGTTCTGGTCGGCCATGTTCTTCGTGCCTATCATCCTCGCTTACACCTTTTGGTGCTACCGCGTGATGTGGGGCAAGGTTACGGTTGAATTTGTTGAAGAAAATAAACACTCGGTTTACTAGGAGAAAATAGTATGTGGTACTTTGCATGGATTCTAGGCGTTCTTCTAGCCGCCTCATTTGGCATCATCAATGCCATGTGGCTAGAGTTTGAAGGCTTGGACGACGACGAAAAAGAGTAAGTCGTAAAAAGCGCTTTTGCTTGAAAAGCCGCTTTGTTCTTGATTGAGCAGGGCGGCTTTTTTGTGGGAGAAATAAAAGCGAGTAGATTGTTTTGTTGTCGGATTGGTCTTTGTAATCAGACTAAAGGACTCAGGCCAGGTTATTGTAAAATATTCAGTGTTATGGATTAATCGCGAACATTCTGTGAAGTAAGCACCTAGTCATTTCTCGTGGAGAAATGACTAGGAAAAGTATTTCACTGCACAATATTATGGATGATTGTATTGATTAGTAAGTGCAGAACCGTCACTAACAAACTTTGACTAATATCGAAATCAACTAGCCAGTTATATGCTGGTTTTTTTATGCCTGTAATTTTCGAAAAACAGCTTAAGAGTTAGTGAGAAAACTGAAAGTGTATAGCTTGCTTGATTTGGGGTTGAGGCCCCAGAAACTGGCGAAATTAGAAGGCAATATTTGATCAATAATAGAAAACCACCGGCAAATTATCACTATCAATGCCTTTGTGGAGTTTATCAAGTACAACGGAGATACAAGATGTTCGACAATGTTGATGGTATCGGGTTTTATAAGGCCATCAGAGAATTTAGAAGAATGGCAAAAGAGTTAAGTTTATTGCTGTTCATTTTTATATTGGG
>CACVAY010000113.1:0-6256 GCA_902727985.1 uncultured Thiotrichaceae bacterium
TGTGTGAGTAGTTGCGACCATGGCGAGAATGTAGCAGATCAGGCTATGGAATTGTAGACGAATTTAATGGGCAGCGACGTGATAGGCCATAGTGACTCGATAAGACTGTTTCAATGGAAGAGTATTTAAGAGGGAAGGCGAACTCTTACGCGAGCACCAACTTGGGGAGAAACTAATAGTTCGATTTTTCCACCAGCAGCTTCGACGATTTCAGTACATACCGCTAAACCAATGCCTTGTCCTTCTGTTTTGCTATCCGCGCGAATGCCGCGTTGCAAAAGTTTGGAAGGGTTGTTATCAGGGAAACCCATGCCGTCATCATCAATGTTAATGACCACCATATTGCCATCATGTTGTGCATTTACCTCTACAATATTTTCGCAGAAACGGCAGGCGTTATGGATTAAGTTGCCGAAGAGTTCTAAAAGATCATCTTCATCAATTCTGACTTGAATGTTGCTTTCAACTTTAATGTCAATAGAAAAGTTTTTTTCGTGATGTACTTTGAGTAGAGATTCCCGTAAGCGTGTCAAAATAGGGCGAATAGCATTCGGTGTGATCAAGGCATGATGATTGGTTACCACGGCCTTTTTTAGCTGGTAAGACACGATGCCTTTCATATTTTCAAGTTGGCTTGAAATGCCGTCAACCTGGCTGGCAGTTTCTGGATTTAGATTGCCTTTTATCTTATCGACCTGCTCAAGGTAGCCCTGAATAGCTGCTAGGGGTGTTTTTAGACTATGTGCAAGGTCATCAAGGGCATCGCGATAACGTCGTTTTTGCCCTACCTCATATTGAATGAGTGTGTTAATCGTTCCTTTAATGGGGGTGAGTTCTTCAGGATAGTGATTGGCAATAGTTTCCTGATTACCTGATTCGATACGTTTAATTTCCTCATCAAAATCACGTATCGGAGAAATAACCCAGTAACTTGAAGCGAGTTGGGCAAATAAAACCAATAAGGCAGAGGCAATGAACAGGTAAATGAGGTTTTTCATCATTGCCTGTGTACTGTTTTGTAGTTCCTGTGCAGAACGGGCAATAACGAGTTGATAACCGCCATAGGGTGAATGCTGGAAGCCATATGCGTACACGATATAAGACTTATCATGCTCCATTTCGAGATCGATATCTTTATCTTCTTTATCAGGTTCAGGGGCAAGTTCATCAATAACGCTTAGCCCAGGTTTGGCTTTTATAGGAAAGGAAATGATGACATCTTTAATTTCGCTAAATTTAGGACTCGAGAGATTCTCCTCTGGCGCTAATGTATGCCAATGGATTAAGCTGGTTTCTGTGGCTTGCAAATAGGCAGAGCTATCTCGAAGTGTGTCGCCAAATCCTTCTTTGACTAAGAACTTCATAAGATCTTCGCGAGAAGAGGGGTCAACCTCAAATGCGCCCTTGTTGAAGTTGAAGTAGCCTAATAGATCGAAGCCAATTTCTCGTAGTTCCTCTTGCTGCTTTTCAAGTTCTTGTTGGCGTGTGAAATAGAAAAGTAGTAAAGCGAGCATGAGTATACTCGCCATAATAATTGCAAACGAACTAACAAGTTGTCTGCCCCGCAGTGAATTCATGCAGCATTGGTTCTTGGCAGAGTGAAGCGATAGCCACGTCCACGAAGAGTCTCAATAGGCTTTAGAGAGTTTGCAGGGTCTAATTTGATCCTTAAGCGTCTGATGAAGACTTCAATAACGTTTGAGTCACGATCAGAGTCATCATCATACATTTTTTCAGTCAACTCGGATTTTGAAATCACTTTACCCGCATGTAACATGAGGTGTTCGATGACTTTGTATTCATAAGCAGTGAGGCTTACTTCTTCGTTATCCAGAAAAACGCGTTGTTCAGATGTGTTCAGGCGTATAGGACCGCAACTAAGCTCTGAAGCCGCCCAGCGTCCGGTTCTTCTAAGGAGCGCGCGAACACGCGCAAGCAGTTCTTCTGCATAGAATGGCTTTTCAACATAATCATCAGCACCCGCTTCAAGACCTTCTACTTTATTCTGCCAGCGACTTCTCGCAGTAAGAATCAAGATAGGATAGTCCAAGCCTTTGGCGCGGATATTTTTGATGATGTCCAAGCCGCTAATCTCAGGTAGGCCCAAGTCGATGATGGCTACATCAATAGGGTAATCGAGGGCATAGTGAAGCCCCATTTTTCCGTCTGATGCGGTATCGACAACGAAGCCAGCTTTTTTCAATTCGGTAGTGACTTGTTCGCGAATATCGCTTTCATCTTCAACTATTAATATTCTCATTTATGCGTGGCTCAATTTGGCGATGTTAGATTTTTTGTTTTTATTACAAAAAGTATATAAAAATATCGATAAGCCATTAAAGTAGATCTAAGCGTTATCGAACATGGTGGTGAGCATTCAAGAAAGCTCATGCTAGGCGATTTAATGCGTAGCGATTAAGTCGCCCAATGGAGTCGTATACAATGGTTGAAGTGACAATGCTTTACCATATCTATTAGATATTAACAGTCAAGATGCAAAGTGCGAAAACAAAATGCATCAAGATAAGCCCTTTCTCTTAGAAAACTACCACAAGTATACAGGAGCAAACGATAAAGCTGGCCCTGTGGATAAGTGAAATTTTCCGACCCCATGTGTAACTTATATACTAACCCAAAGCAGATGTGAATTGAACAAAAAACAGCCGATTCGTGTCAAGTTGAAACGAATGCCTGATATTTATTTCTTCTTCTTCTCATTCTTGCAGGTTACTTTGATTAAGAGAAATTCCCCTTTTGTGTCAATCATTTTTACATGATGACAGTTCTTACCATAGTAGGCTGGGCGTTTTCGGACAGTCAAAATACGCCCTTTGTACTTTTCTTTAACAGCCGCGATGATGGCAAGTTTGCTTGCCTTTTTTCCAGGAATAATGTGCTTGGAACGTGTAATTTTTCTCACAGAGCTGTTGGGATCTGCGAGAGCGGTTTGTAGAGGTGCTGTAATTAGCAGTGGTAATGTTATAAACAGTATATGTTTTCTTAATCCTGTTAAGAAAGTAGTGGATTTCATGATGTTCCCCAATTTAAGTTTTATTAGCCCTATTTTTGCTTACCCTAAATTCATCATATAATTATTGTTTTAAAACATCTGCATGTTCCGTGAAAACAAGGTAATCAATTTATATCATTGGGTAACTGAACAATGGATTAATGCTCTAGATTGTACTGATTAAAATATAATCAGTCACGTATTTTTCTAGGTATTTTTCTAGGTATTTTTCTAGGTATTTAGCTGGGGTTAGCTTGAGGCTGAAATTTGGGTTTAGAGTAGAAAACTCCCAAAATGCTTGCAAAAAACAATACATTTAATGGATCGTGCATATTAAAATCAAGGATTGAATGTAAAAGAAAAATTAAAATGCCAATGCCAGTACTTTTTTGAAGGTATTGAAAATCGGTTAATCTTCTTTTAGGGATTTTTCTGGATTGAGACAATAATAAATATAACCCAATAAGAATAAGCGCAATGCCAAGTACACCAGTTTCAAAAATAATTTCTAGAAAATCATTGTGCGCATGATTGATGAAGCCAATTTGTTCTGGGGGTTGAAAGATGCGATAGATTTCCGGGTAGGTTCCTGGGCCACTTCCAATAGGGAAAAAGGCTTGAATACCTTCCCATGTATGCACGTTGATTAGCCATCGTCCATCATTAAGAGGGTTTCTCCCAAGAAAGAGATTGAGTACAGGAGTGAGATCCAAAAAAGTCGAAATACCTAAAAAAACAATAACTAATGCAGGTAATAAGAAGAGTATTTTTTTCTTCATATTTCGTCTAGAAAACGTTAGGTACGCAAGGTAACCTGCTAAAAAAGTTAGAGCAATTCCGGCTCGTGAGCCTGTGACCAATGCGCCGATGATGAAAATGACAATAAGCATGGAGAAAATGATAATTTTCAGTATGCTGTTGCTGCTATTCGCTTGCCGATAATGTTTGTGGTTCAGTTCAGCAAACAGCAGGGCAATGCTGATAGGCAAAGACATCGCGAAAAGGAATACGAGGTGATCTGCATTTTGATACGTCCCGTATGCTATCCCCGGCTTTAGTTGTGGGATACCGAAAAAGAAATACTCACTCCCTGAGCTAAACTGAATTAAAGCCAAGCTTGCTTCGCAAAATGCAATAAATAAAATCGCATAAATAATTAATATTTTTTGACGGGTATTAATTGACGCCAATATAAGGAAAATGGTAATGGGTGGAATTAAATACAGGAAAGCGTGTTCAGTTCTATATGGAACCAATGATATGGGTAAGGATGTAGGTTCTTGAATATTTCCATTCTGTGAAACCCAAGTGATAATCTGTGCATATATTTCATACCCAGGTAGTGTCTCAAACACTGAGAAGGGGATGGGGATTAAGAATATGAGCGGGGTAACCAGAATAAGAGCAATATATGCCCATGTGCGTTTGTTTATAAACGAGAAGTCTTTAGTGCCAATAATAAGAATTGATAAGGTAATAAGTGCCGTTGCTTCAACCCATGGCAGCATATTGAAAACTTCCATGCCTCCCACAAGTGGGTAAGTTGTAAGCAAAATGAGTACAAGCGCTGTCAAAGTATATTGAAAAGAGAAATGCATATTCATTTCTGGCGCCTCTTGCTTTTACTTAATATGGCAATATCGTCGAACCAAAGGTCACCACGGACTCTATTCTCCTCAGCATTGCCTCCAGCATGAATAAGTGAAAGCACTTGTGCTTTGCAGTCATTAGCTTCTGGCACAATAAACGTCATGCTGATATTGCTCCAAGGTGTGTCGCCTCTAATTGCTGTTGTCGTGCCAAGGACCTTGGCTTCGTTATCCAACAGGTACTTCTCTTGGCGTGCGCAGCGTATAATCCATCTCATGCCTTTTTGGCCTCTCAAGCTTGAGCGGCTTTTGAGTTGTAGTGTGTACTCCCCCGGAGAAAGGTAAATGAGTTGATTCACATATCCCCAGTAATCATCAATCCAAGAAGTGAAGGAGATTTTTAAACTAGATTCTCCTGACGTTCTGGAGAGTCTATCCTTATAGACTTGAACGTTACTTTTGGGGGCGAGCCTCCAAGAGAACCCTTCATTAAAACGTGCTCCTTCAAATCCTCCATCAAATATATTTTGTGCAAAGGGAATTTCCTGTTTTTGTAAGCCGTTAAGCCAAAGGTCGTAGGCCTCTTTCCAGTAGTTTTCTCTGATTAGTCGTTGGAAATACGTCAGGCGTTGATCTTTGGGAAAGCTCTGTTGGCTTTCAATTGTTTTTTCGTAGAAGGTTCTTAGTGTTGCAATATCATGGGTCTGGGTTGATATATGACGAAAGAAATCGTTCCACCAAGTAGGAGGGGATGCAAAAAAAACATCCATGTGATGGCTGGTGTTTGCATTTGCCAAAGCATTTTCTAGGACGGGAAATATACTATTCTTATACTTATTTTCTTGCCCCCATTTTGTTTCAATATTCTGGGTCAGTATGGCATCCCAGAGTTGAATGGCTTTTGCGTAGTTGCCTTTATGATGTTCATAATCAGCAACGTGAATTAACGATAAGGCATGTGATGGCCACAGCTTATAAGTAAGAATTGAGGCGTGTTCGGCTAGAATATAGTTCTCTGATTTTTTATAGAGTTGTAAGAGGATACTAGCCGCATGGCCGCTACTTGGGTTGTTAAGGAGTGCTTGCTGCGCGAGTTGTAAACTGATGTTGTATCTTTTTTCATCAAATGCTTGTTTTGCGAGTCGTTCTAATGCGAAGGAGTGCTTTGGGTTTTGGGCGATAATACTTTCGAGGTGTTGGGTTGTCTTTGGGGCGTTATAGATATTTGCACTAATGCCTAGGTAGATACCCAAAATTCGATATAACAGTGCAAAACAAACTGTGACGAATAAAAATTTTAGAACAAAACGAATTTTCATTTATCCAAGCCAAGATGCCATTTTTATTGAGGCTTGAAGGTTATATCAAACTGCTTTTTATGACCAGTTTTTGTTCCTTGTGCCTGAGGCTGCCCAAGCTCACTGATTATTTATTAAGATAGTTATCAAGAAGCAAAAAGCCCCCGTAAAGACGGGGGACTTTTGATGACTGTCATTGCGAACTCTATTAAAGAGCAGCCATGTAATCAGCCTTCGTGTTGATTATTTCTTTTCTTCAGCAACCGGGGCTTCTGCTTTAACAGCGGGAGCTGTTGGTGTAGTTGCTTGAACGGCTGGAGCGGTAGGCGCAGTCATTGTATTAGCAGGTGCTTTTTGAG
>CACVAY010000113.1:6356-17337 GCA_902727985.1 uncultured Thiotrichaceae bacterium
CATTGGAGCTGCTTGTCTCATTTGCATTTGCTGTGGAGCAACAGGAGCATTCCAACCGTTATTGTTATTGTAAGGCATGTTGCCAGCAGCATTGTTGTTGCTCTGTGCATTACCAGCGCCTTGTAGGTTACCCGCAGAGTTTCCAGCGCCTGCCAGATCGGCAGCTGTATTACCTGTTGCATTGCCTTCGCCATCAGCCGCCATTTTACTGTCCATGTTGGTACGGCCTTTACCTTTGAAGTTTACAGAGAAATCAACTTCACCGTCTGCATCCCCTTTACCTGTTCCCCAGCCGTTTACTTTACCAGCGCCTTGGCCTTGAGTGTTACCAGTGCCTGTGCCCCAACTGTTAGCATTACCATAGCCTTGGCCAGTACCTTGACCATTCTGCATGCCATCGAAAAATTCAGCAGAAGCTGCTGTAGAGAAAGCGATCATTGCTGAAAATGCAACAGTTTGTAGTTTCATGACTAATTCCTAACGTTAGTGTGTAATAAAGTGTGTATATGCAAGTATACTAATATACTAATATATAGTGTGCAAATGTTTTTTCTTGATTGATCAAGAGTATTATTAATAAGCGGATAGTTTTTTCTTATTGGCTGTACTGTAAGTAACCGTTACCATGCTCTTTATGGTCGTTAGGTATACAAACAAGGGGTAAATAATGAGTGCAGGAAGCGTAATGGTAGATGTTCAATGCTTGGTGCTAACTGAACAAGATAAAGATATCCTACGGCACCCATTAGTAGGCGGGCTTATTCTCTTTGCTCGTAATTATGAAAATGCCCAGCAGGTAGCTGAATTAACCAAAAGCATTCGTGAAGTCAGGGCTGATGATTTTCTAATAGCCGTGGATCAGGAAGGAGGGCGCGTTCAGAGGTTTCGAGAAGAGTTTTCCTCGTTACCTCCACTAAAAACATTAGGCGACCTCTACAGTAAAAACTCTGAGCTGGCTGGCTTATTTGCATTCCAACATGGTTGGCTTATGGCAACTGAGGTACAAAGCGTTGGCGTTGATTTCAGCTTTGCTCCCGTCCTCGATATCGATTGTGGTATTAGTGATGTAATCGGTGATCGCTCTTTTGGGGGGGATCCCGACGTTGTTTCAGAGTTGGGAAAGCACTATATATCGGGTATGCGTCAAGCAGGGATGGCTGCGACAGGGAAACATTTCCCTGGGCATGGTGCAATTAAAGAAGACTCGCATATAGCTTGCCCAGTCGACGATCGTTCACTTGATCAGCTTTTGAATAATGATATCAAGCCATTTTCAGATACGATGAGGGATGGTTTGGATGCTGTCATGCCATCACATGTTATTTATCCCGAAATTGATGAACGTCCAGCAGGGTTCTCAACAGTATGGATTCAAGACATTCTTCGTGCGCGTTTAGGGTTTGATGGTGTCGTGTTTAGTGATGACTTGGGTATGGAAGGAGCATCATTTGCGGGTGCTTATGCAGATAGAGCTAAAGCAGCGTTGCGGGCTGGCTGCGATATGGTACTAGCGTGTAATAATCGATCTGGTGTCGAAAATATTCTGGATAATTTAGCGGTTGCAGAAAATACGGTATCGCAAAATCGTTTGCAGAGAATGAAAGCGAAAAACTTATACCAAAGAGAAGTGATGCAAGAGAATGTACATTGGCGGGAGGCCGTTAAAACCATACAACAGTTAACTGGCTAAATGTATTTGGGAGACTGCACAGCATTCAATACTGCGCAGTCTATGTTGTTTACTTATTCAGTTACAGGCTTACGTACTTGAATATGCAATTCACGAAGCTGTTTGTTATTAACCGCAGAAGGTGCAGCCGTTAACGGACATTGTGCGCTTTGCGTTTTAGGGAATGCCATAACATCACGAATCGAATCCGTATTCGTCATTAACATCACCAAGCGATCCAAGCCGAATGCCAATCCACCAAGAGGAGGGCAACCGTACTTCAATGCTTCTAATAGGAAACCGAATTTGTCCTGAGCTTCTTCTTCAGAAATACTCAATAGTTCAAAGACTGCTTCCTGCATATCCGTGTTATGAATACGAATCGAGCCACCGCCTAATTCAGTACCATTTAAGATGATGTCATAAGCACGCGATAGCGTTTCACCCGGATTTGCTTTTAGTGCGTCGATATCATCAGTATCAGCAGCCGTAAATGGGTGATGTAGCGCTTGCCAGCGGTCATTCTTCTCGTCGCGCTCGAACATTGGGAAATCAACCACCCATAACGGAGCCCAATCACCTTGCATCAAACCGCGATCTTTACCTAGCTCAATAATCAATGCGCCAAGTGCTGCATTAACAACATTGGATTTGTCTGCGCCGAAGAATACGAGATCGCCAGATTCAGCGCCAACGCGCTCCATAATGTTTAATGCAACATCATCGGGTAAGAACTTAAGGATAGGAGACTGTAAGCCTCCCATGCCTTGTGCCATATCGTTGACTTTAATGTAAGCCAAACCTTTAGCACCATATTTGCTAACAAACTTGGTGTAGTTATCAATGTCTTTACGGCTCAGCTCGCTACCTGCAGGTAAGCGCAAAGCTGCAACACGACCATTCGCATCATTGGCTGGGCCAGAGAAGACTTTGAACTCAACGTCCTTCATTAAGTCGCTGACTTCAACCAACTCAAGTGGAATACGCAGGTCAGGTTTGTCAGAACCAAAACGCTCCATCGCTTCAGCAAATGGCATACGTGGGAATGGGTTGGCAAGGTCAACATCAAGCACCGCTTTAAATAGCTTGCGCGTCATGTCTTCCATCATATTCATAATGTCTTCTTCGTTAACAAAAGACATCTCAATATCAAGCTGCGTGAATTCAGGCTGACGATCAGCACGTAAATCTTCATCTCGGAAACAACGAGCAACTTGGTAATAACGATCCATACCGCCCATCATCAACAATTGTTTGAATAGCTGCGGTGATTGAGGCAGTGCGTAGAATTCACCATCGTGTACACGACTTGGTACAAGATAATCACGTGCACCTTCTGGAGTAGCACGGGTCAATGTCGGGGTTTCAATTTCCAGGAAGCCATTGTCTTCAAGATAACGACGCATGAAACCAGTAATCTTCGCACGCTTCTGAATACGCTCTTGCATTTCAGGGCGACGTAAATCGACATAGCGATGCTTTAAACGAATTTCCTCGTTCACTTCTTCGTCATCGATTTGGAAAGGTGGTGTGTCAGATGCGCTCAATACTTCTAGCGCTAAACCAAAGACTTCGATTTTGCCGCTCACCATGCCTTCGTTGACAGTGCCTTCAGGTCGAGGGCGTACACGGCCTGTTATTTTAAGAATGTGCTCATTACGGATGCTTTCCGCCACTTTAAACATATCAGGATCGTCAGGATCGAAGACGACTTGTACAATGCCTTCACGGTCACGTAAATCCACAAAGATGACGCCCCCATGATCACGGCGACGATTCACCCATCCACAAAGGGTAACTTCCTGATCTAAAAGTGTCTCATCGACTGCACCACAATAATGGCTACGCATGACTCTGCATCCTGATATTCAAAAGAGGCGAAATGTTAAGCCTTGACGGGGCAATACGCAAGTCGAACCGTTTATTTTTGTTTGTTTTTTGCGGCTTCTATTTTAAGTTTGATCACTTCGGACAAAGAGCTGTCATTAGTCGGAGGTTTTGAACCGGGTGTCACCACGCCTAAAGACATAATAAACTTGAGTGCATCTTCTACATCGATATCCAATTTTATGACCTCATGTTCAGGGATCATTAGAATGAATCCCGATGTTGGGTTCGGTGTTGTTGGAATGAAAACGGTGAGGAGTTGTTCGTTGGTTAGCTCATTGAACGTAGCCATTGCTTCACCGGTTTGGAAGGCTAAGGTCCAAACGCCCTTACGTGGGTATTGAATGAGTACTACTTGGCGAAATGAGTTTTTATCAGACGATAAAATGGTTTGGGTAACTTGTTTAACTGCTGAGTAGATTGAGCGAACCAAGGGGATTCGGTTCAGAATATTTTCACCAAGATTAACCATTCTGCGGCCAATGAAATTGGTAACGAAAAACCCTGTAGTAATAATGATGAAGGCACTGATGAAAATACCCAGGCCTGGAATATCAAAGCCGAGGAAGTTTTCAGGTCTGAGTTGATAGGGAAGAAGCAATAGTGTTCTATCAAGCAGGTCAACAAACAGCTTGATAATAAGAATAGTAATGCCGACGGGAACCCATACGAGAAGCCCCGCGATAATGTATCTTCTCAATATGGATAACATGGCCGTCAATGAGTCGTTTTAAATTATGCTACGTTAAAATCGCCGTCCGTAGAGCATGAGTTGGCATTGTTGCTAGCCTCCTTTTTGCTAGCTACCTTCTTCTTATTAGGTTTGAAATCCGTCTCGTACCAGCCAGTACCGCTAAGTCTGAATGAGGGCGCAGAAACCCTTTTTTCCAGGGTGTTTTCAGCGCAAGCGGGGCAAAGTTTTAAGGGCTTATCACTGAATTTTTGGATGGCTTCCATCTGATGCTCACAGTTCGTACATTCGTATTCGTAGATTGGCATGTTTGATTTCCTAGCTTATCAGCAAACCATGATATATGGTGCTTAAAATAAAATGCAACCTTAAGAGTTTGAGGTGTCTGAAAAGTGCAGATCCAAAAGAATTCATCCCTCGCTAAAGCTTTTAGCTAAAGATTAACTAAAATTATAGAAGCCCGAAAAATGAAAACTGTACTCGTAACTGGATGTTCGACAGGTATTGGTAAGATTACCGCTCAAGGTTTGCGGGAAAAAGGATACCACGTCATCGCAACAGTTCGCAAACCAGAAGATACTCAGTGGTTGAAGCAGCAGGGAATTAGTGTTTTTATGATGGACTACGCTGATGCAGAAAGTGTTTTAAAAGCTGCTACAGATATTCTTGAGCATACGGGGGGAACACTTGATGCAGTTTTTCATAACGGTGCCTATGGACAGCCTGGTGCGGTTGAAGATTTAAGCCGTGATGTGATCGAAAAACAGTTCGCCAGTAATGTGTTTGGTTGGATGCAATTAACAAATCTCATTCTTCCGGTGATGCGCAAACAAGGGCATGGAACGATTATCTTCAATAGCTCCTTGCTGGGGATTGTAACATTGCCTTTCCGTGGGGCCTACAATGCCAGCAAGTATGCGCTCGAAGGTTTTGCTGATACTTTGCGTATGGAATTGCTCGATTCACCCATCAATGTCGTATTGATTGAACCAGGGCCAATTGCCAGCGAATTTCGTGCAAACTCATTAGTGAAGTTGGAAGAGAATATTGATGTTGAAAACAGTGTTCACAGAGATTTGTATCTCAATGTCTTAAAAAGGCTCAAAACAAAAGGCCCAGCAGTGCCGTTTACTTTGCCTGCTGAAGCTGTACTGGCTAAAGTTGAACAAGCACTCATGGCGAAACGACCAAGACCCCGATATTACGTCACTTTCCCAACCTATCTTTTTGGTTTTTTCAAACGGGTTTTACCTACAAGTTGGTTAGATAGAGTATTGACTAAACTCGGCGGCAGCTAAAAAGAATGAGCCTGTTTGCGAAGCAGCAATCAGCAAAACCCAAAGTTCAAAAATAGACCAATACCAAAGCTGATACGGAAACGTGCTTCTTTATGTGATCCTTAGCGAGATAGTAGTGCAACAGGTAAAATGTCTATTTTTTTAGGTGGAAACATAACGATATGATTTAATGGATACTGTTTCCTTGAGATTTAAACGTCGTCATCTAATATCTAACTCATGACAACCAGCTATGCCATTAAACAGCTTTTTGGCTGTTTCATAAAAGACTTATTGATCAGCTTTGTTGTTGTATTTTCATTTGCCTGCAGCTTTCCAGAAAAATCATATGCAAATGAACGACTGGTAAACAGTCCCCACTTTACTGCTGAAGAACAAGCATGGATGACTGAACATCCAGAAATCTCTATTGTCTTTTTTACTGGCCTCCCTCCCTATCTCATGGAAGAAGATGGAAAGTACTCAGGCATTCTTGCGGATTATGCAAAACTCTTATCTGAGCAAACGGGGATTAATTTCCGTATACAGCACCAGCCTTCATGGGGGGAGGTACTAGAGGCAGCCAATAGCCGAAAAGCAGATATTATCGGTAGTGTGCTTGCGAATAACAAGTTCACTGCACTCTATAACTTCACACTGTCGACTGGATCTTCCAAATTCTATATATTCGGATCAAAATTCATCAACACACGAATAGAGAGTACTGCTGACTTAATGGGTACACAGGTCGGGTATATTGCTTCTAGCCGTCATATTGAAAGCTATGCACAAAAAAATAAAGCTATAAAATTTATCCCCTTTCAAACCTCTGATGACCTTGTCAAAGCCGTCGCTAACGGAAAGATCGATTTCTTTGTCCGTACCGAATTTTCTCAGTATCTCTTAAAAAGAAAAGGCGTTGAGAAATATAAAGTGTTCTTGGAAATTCCTGAACTTGAAAATCACGCATACATGGCCGTGCGCAATGACTGGCCACAATTAACCAATATTATCAATAAGGTTTTCGTACTAAACCGAGCAAAAATTCAGTCGATTAACCGTCATTGGCTTAAATTGCCTGCCCCTGTCAAAGTCGCTGGCTCTGAGATTCAATTATCAGCGGAAGAGCGAACATGGCTGGCAGAACATCCCGTGATTAGAGTGGGTTTTGATCCACAATGGGCCCCGATTGAATTTCTGGATAGAAAGAGCAAACCTCAAGGTATTTCTATGCAATACCTTCAACACCTGCAGGAAATATTGGGCATAGAGTTTGAGTACAACTCAGGTTCATCTTGGTCAGAAACCTACGATAAATTGGTTAATTCTGAATTAGATCTGCTACCTGCCGTTTCAGCGACCCGGAAGCGACGAGGGCAAGTAAATTTTACCATACCCTATTTGTCGACACCGATTGGCATTTTTTCGATGGTTGACCGAGCCTATCTTGGAGGCCTCGATGCATTAGAAGGAAAGCGTGTCGTTGTTGTAGAAAGTCATGCCATACAAACTTGGTTGGAAGATAATCACCCTGAACTAGAGGTCGTCACGGCTCCGACACTTAAAGCGGCTTTACGTAAGGTGGTTGACAATAAAGCTTACGCCTTAGTAGGCAGTCTAATTAGTACCAGCTATTACATAGGGCAATCGGGCTTGAACCAGGTAAGAGTAGTAGGGGAAGCTAGCTATACTAATGACCTTAGTATGGCAGTACGCAAAGATTGGCCTTTGCTGCCAGGCATACTCGAAAAGGCCATTGATAGTATTCCTCAAAGTGAACGTACTGCTATTTATAATGAATGGATTTCTATCGAGTATAAACACAGTATGGATTACACCTTGCTATGGGTAGTGCTAGGAGGATCAACATTCATTTTACTAACGATTGGTTATTGGAACCGACGTCTCAAAAAAGAAGTTATACAGCGAAGTAAAGTTGAAACAGCGCTGAGTATTTCCACACAGATAGCCGTGGAGGAATCACAGAAAGCACAGGAAGCGGCCCAGGCTAAAAGTGACTTTCTAAGCAATATGAGTCATGAAATCCGTACTCCTATTAATGCGGTCATTGGAATAGGCCACCTGTTGCGTCAGACAACACTCACTTTAGAGCAACACGAATATCTGAATAAAATAACCTATTCCTCAGGAGTGTTAATCGGGATTATTAATGACATTCTGGATTTTTCTAAAGGCGATGCGGGCAAGATTAAATTAGATACTGTGGACTTCAGTCTTGGACAGCTTTTGCAAAAAATCAAACAGATGCTGGAGACTCATGCGCTCGATAAGGGTTTGCAACTCACCATTACGAAGGATCCCGAGATCCCCGATAAGCTGATCGGGGACCCGAAAAAATTAGGCCAAATTCTGCGTAATCTTATCGTTAATGCCATCAAATTCACTGAGCAGGGTAACATCGCAGTCAAGGTGGATCACGTAAACCTTGACCCAGCAAAAGTACAGTTACGTTTCTCGGTTAAAGATACTGGCCTCGGTATCAGACCTGAAGTACAAAAAGAACTCTTCCAACCATTTTCACAAGGTGATACGTCAATTACACGGCAGTATGGCGGTACAGGATTAGGTCTGGCTATTAGTCAGCAGTTGGTGCAGCTTATGGGAGGTAGCATTGAGATAGACAGCAAGCTAGAGGAAGGCAGTTGCTTTTATTTTATCGTGACGTTTGATATATCTGAGTCACAAACATCGTTCAAAAAAAATCATGCGACATCGCCTACCTCCAGTGACGATTCTGCGCTTATCACTGCGATTCCCGCACTCTCTGGTACAAAAGTTTTGCTGGTTGAAGATGATCGTTTAAATCGTTTTTTCCAACAGAAGTATTTGCATGCTTTTGGTACTATTGTAGAGGTCGCCTCCAATGGCAAAGTGGCATTGGAGATGTTACAGAATGAGTCCTTCGATATTGTATTAATGGATATCCAGATGCCAGTACTCGATGGTTATGAAGCCACCCGAATGATTCGGAAACAACAACAATGGCAGAGGTTGCCCATTATCGCATTGACCGCTCATGCGCTTTCTGGAGAGCGTGAAACGTGTTTGGCAGCTGGGATGAATGATTATCTGAGTAAACCCTTTGAACCAGAGCAGCTTCAAGGCATATTGTTAAAATGGGCAACAAGCCGTTGCCCAATTGTCTCGGGGGAAAGCAGAACTCGGCATTGAAGGTGATTCAATACCGAGTTCTGTACTCGTTGATACGTCCTTGACTTTTTCAAGCACAAGAAGCCGAGGAAGAGACTTAGGCTTTGTGATAAATCTCAGCGCCCGTATCAACAAACTGAATGGCTTTTTCTTCCATGCCTTTTTTCAGCGCATCAATCTCAGTGATGCCTTGTTTCTTAGCGTATTCACGAACGTCCTGCGTGATCTTCATCGAGCAGAAATGCGGGCCACACATCGAGCAGAAGTGAGCCACTTTCGCAGAATCTTTCGGTAACGTTTCATCGTGATATTCACGTGCGCGCTCAGGGTCAAGTCCAAGGTTGAACTGATCTTCCCAGCGGAATTCAAAACGTGCTTTAGACATTGCATTATCTTGCATCTGCGCGCCAGGGAAACCTTTCGCCAAATCGGCTGCATGTGCGGCGATTTTGTAAGTAATGATACCTTCACGAACGTCAGCTTTGTTGGGCAAACCAAGATGCTCTTTCGGCGTTACATAGCAAAGCATCGCGGTACCGTACCAACCGATTTGCGCGGCACCAACACCCGATGTGATGTGGTCATAACCCGGAGCAATATCCGTTACCAATGGGCCAAGTGTGTAGAAAGGTGCTTCAAAGCAATCTTCTAGCTCCTTATCCATATTCTCTTTGATCATCTGCATCGGTACGTGACCAGGGCCTTCGATCATCACCTGTACATCATGTTTCCATGCGATCTTGGTTAGTTCGCCGAGTGTTTCCAGCTCGCCAAACTGAGCCGCGTCATTCGCGTCAGCCAAAGACCCAGGGCGTAAACCATCACCTAATGAGAAGGAAACGTCATATGCTTTCATAATCTCGCAGATGTCTTCAAAATGCGTGTACAGGAAGTTTTCTTCATGATGCGCTAAACACCATTTCGCCATGATAGAACCACCGCGCGAAACAATACCAGTAATACGGTCAGCCGTAAGCGGCACATATTTCAACAAGACGCCTGCATGGATGGTGAAGTAATCCACGCCTTGCTCTGCTTGTTCGATGAGCGTGTCTTTGAAGATTTCCCATGTTAGGTTTTCTGCTTTACCGTTTACTTTTTCAAGCGCTTGGTAAATAGGCACTGTACCGATTGGCATTGGCGAGTTGCGCAAAATCCATTCGCGCGTTTCGTGGATGTTTTTGCCCGTAGACAAGTCCATCAAGGTGTCCCCACCCCAACGTGCTGACCATGCCATTTTTTCCACTTCTTCTTCGATGGAAGAGGTGACAGCAGAGTTACCGATATTGGTGTTCACTTTCACACGGAAGTTACGACCAATGATCATAGGCTCTAATTCTGGGTGATTGATGTTAGCGGGGATAATGGCACGACCACGCGCGATTTCATCACGAACAAATTCTGGAGTAATTTCCTCAGGAATTTCCGCACCAAAGTTTTGACCTGCATGTTGCTTCAGTAACTTTTTATAACGCGGGTCAGCACGTAATTCAGTTAAACGCAGGTTCTCACGAATTGCCACGTACTCCATTTCTGGAGTGATAATGCCTTGTTTCGCATAATACATTTGTGAGACGTTTTTACCTGCTAATGCACGACGCGGCGTACGGATATGTTCGAAACGCAAGTGCGCTAGTTCAGGGTTGCTTTGACGTTCTGTGCCAAATTCTGAGGTTGGGCCGTTAAGATATTCTGTATCAGCACGATCATCAATCCATGGCGTACGGACTTCCGGAATACCTTGCATCAAGTCGATGTCAATATCAGGATCAGTAAATGGACCTGAAGTATCGTAAACAGGAATCGGTGGGTTTTCTTCTGCACCAAAACTTGCCGCAGTTTCTTCTTGATCAATTTCACGAATACCGACACGAATATCAGGGCGTGAGCCTTCAATATAGACTTTGCGTGATCCGCTAAAAGGTTTAGTGATGTCTTCAGACAGTTGGGCAGTTTTCTTCAGAAAGGACTCTGGAATAGCGCTCATATTGGGTTCTCCATAAATAAGTAAAAGGAAAACCATCAGGGATGAATACCTGAAGCTTCCCTTCGCCGGAATTATCCGTATCAGGTTCAAAGGGTGTCTCTCAGCCGAACTGCACAATGCAGGAGTCGGCACCCCCAGCTCAATGAAACGGACTCTAACACATTTCATCTCCAGGGGTTAATTAGCGGCATATAATCTAGCTGTATTTTTTAAGGTTCGACGCGTAGAATATCGAGCAAATTATCCAAAGGAAGAATCATGGCTGGCGTTAATAAAGTAATTCTAGTAGGAAATCTGGG
>CACVAY010000114.1 GCA_902727985.1 uncultured Thiotrichaceae bacterium
GCTAATACGAGCTATTTAAACGACTTTGGGATTGTCTGGAATGATGCATCATTCCCATTCCAGACAATCCATTGACCTGGGTTAGGCAAGTGATTTACTGACGATTTCGTAAACATCGCCTGATAGTCCATCCTTTGCAAGAATGCGTGTAAGTTGCTGTTTCATTAGCTCTGCCCTTCCCGTTTCGTATTGCTTCCATTTCATCAAGGCACGAACCATACGTGATGCAACTTGTGGATTCATTGTATCCAGCTCTAGAACACGATCAGCAAGGAATGCGTACCCAGAACCATCTTCCGCATGGAATAGGCTGAAGTTCCCCGAGAATGATCCAACCAGTGAGCGCACCTTGTTCGGATTTTTCATACTGAATTTTTCATGCCCCATCAGCTCAGTAACACAGGCTAACGTTGTCGGCTTTCGTGAAGCCGCTTGCACACTAAACCACGCATCCATGACCTGTACATTGTCAGACCACTTGGTATAGAACTCTTGTATGGATTGTTCTGATTGTGGGCATTCCATGTGGCTCAAAATAGCCAAACCCGCCATTGATTCAGTCATATTGTTGGCTGTTGAAAAATGGGTATAGCACTGTTCTGCAATCCCTTCATCATCAACATAAGAAAGATACATCAGGCATAGATTCTTAAGTTGTCTTTCACCCATGCTGACTGGGTCGATTTTGTACTCCTCATCGTTTGCCAGTTGCTCGAATTGCGTATCAAAATCAATACGTAAGGCATTCGCTAACGTACGTTTCATGAATTCGACCGCTTGGAAAACCGCATCAGGGTCAACATTTTTGCCAATGCGCTCTGCAACTTCACCACAACCGGGTAGTGCCAAGGCTTCTGCTCTTAGGGCTGCATCTAAAGAAGTATCATTGAGGATTTTCTGGAAAGCTTCAATAAAACTATGTTCAAGGCCAAATGCCTCTTGTTGGGTACTAGCCTCTACCATTCCCAGTAAAGTTTGCATAGCAAGTTCTTGTCCGGCCTGCCAGCGATTGAAGGCATCGCTATCATTCGCCATTAAGAAGGTTAAATCATCCGCTGAATAAGCGTACTCCAAGCGAATGGGGGCTGAGAATCCGCGAAATAAAGAGGGGACAGGCTGCTCTGCTACATTGATGAACGTTACACTCATTAATGTATCTGTGAGCGGAATCATACGTGATGTACCAACTGCTGCACGTTCGCCTTCCAGTTGTAGAGGAATTTCTGTGCCATCAGCGTTCAGTAATCCCATTTCTACAGGAATCAGGAACGGTTGCTTATCATCTGACTCTGGTGTGGCAGGACAGCTTTGTGTGAAATTTAAGGTACAGGTTTGAGCATCTGCATCGTAAGTCATCGAAGCGTTAACAACCGGTGTTCCAGCTTGCGTGTACCAATTTTGCATTTGACTGAGATCTTTACCATTGGCATCAGCCATGGCTGTAAGGAAGTCTTCAGTGGTAACGGCTTGACCGTCATGACGCTCAAAATACAGATCAATCCCTTTTCGGAAGCCATCCCTGCCCAGCAATGTTTGATAGAGACGAACAACTTCAGCACCCTTCTCATAAACGGTTAGCGTGTAGAAGTTATTGATCTCGATATAAGATGCAGGACGAATCGGATGTGCCATTGGGCTAGCATCTTCAGCAAATTGTGCGGCACGTAGGTGGCGAACATCCTCAATACGTTTTACAGGACGAGAATGTAGGTCAGCGGTGAATTCTTGGTCACGGAAGACCGTCAAACCTTCTTTGAGGCTCAGTTGGAACCAGTCTCGGCAAGTAACGCGGTTACCTGTCCAGTTATGGAAGTACTCATGACCAATGACGGCCTCGATATAAATATACTTGGTGTCGGTTGCCGTTTCAGGGCTGGCAAATACAAGACTGGAATTAAAAACGTTTAACCCCTTATTTTCCATCGCCCCCATATTGAAATCATCAACAGCGACGATCATATAAATATCCAGATCATATTCAAGCCCAAAACGCTCCTCATCCCACTTCATTGCTCGTTTTAATGAGCCCATGGCGTGATCACAACGGTCTATATTATGCGCTTCGGTATAGATTTTTAAGACAACATCACGACCGGATTGTGTGGTGTAGCTATCTTCGATATGTTCAAGATCACCACCCACTAAGGCAAACAGGTAAGCTGGTTTTTTATGTGGGTCTTGCCAAACCACGCATTGTTTACCCTCGTCGGTTTCACCTTGTTCGATCAGGTTACCGTTCGATAGTAATACAGGATATTTTTCTTTGTCTGCAATGATGGTGGTGGTGAATTTTGTCATCACATCTGGACGATCAAAGTAATAACTGATCTTGCGAAAGCCTTGTGCTTCACATTGTGTACAGAAGTTACCACTTGACTGGTATAAACCTTCTAAAGAAGTGTTGTTTTGAGGATAGATAACAACCTGAGTTTGCAGTTCAACTATATCTGGTAAGTCATTAATCAATAATGATACATCATCAGTATTATAGGCACTCTCTGGTAACTCTTTACCATTAACTTTAACCCACTGAAGTTCGAGTTCTTCACCATCCAGTTTTAGTGATTGTGAGATAGCATTATCAGTGCGTCGTAATTGCATAGTGGACGTTACACACGTCTTATCATCTGCTAATTCAAATTGTAATTGCAGACCATCAACATGCCAGTCTGCCGGTGAATAATCTTCTAAATGGATAGCTTGTGGTTGTGATTCTTTCATTGTGTATTCTCGTACCAGAAATGGCGATTATTATTGCTTAAGTTGTTTTGGCCGTGATTCTTCAGCAGGTTTTTGTTCTATTATTCTTGGTTGATCCTGAGAGGATACCAAAGCATTTTTAAGTTTTTTCCCTCGATACAAATACCCACCGAGTGCCCCACCTGATGTTGCCAATAAAACAACGCCAATGGTTAAAAACTGGGTGAGTAATAATAGTGAGCCAAAACCCACAGCACCAGCAAAAGTCGCTCCTACTTTGAAGTTGGCTTTGGCATGTGTAGAACGTGCTTCTTTAGCGATATCCTGCTGAGCTTGTTTGACAACGCGGGTTTTTGCCCGTTCGGCTTTTACGCGTAAATCCTCACGTTCACGGGCAAATTTGTCTTTTACTCGTGCCAGTTCATCTTTACGCAAATGCTGTGCCAGCGAGGAAAACCAAAACGCGGTTATAAAACTAACGAAGAGTAAAGGAATGATTAAGCGCAAAACCCCCAACCCTTGCAGATCCGAAGGTGCAAGTAGCACCAAAACCACAGTTACTATTTGCACCAACAGAATACCTAAGAGGTATTTGAGCATACTTAGGTCTTTTTCAGCGTATTGTGGAAGCCATCGCAGAATGGCTGATTTTTAGACTGCTTACAGCCACATAAGCCATATTTTTTCTTCTCAGTAATTTTAAATTCCATGGGTGTGAATTCAGTTCCAGCATGTGAACCATCGCAAAATGGCTGCAT
>CACVAY010000115.1:0-5584 GCA_902727985.1 uncultured Thiotrichaceae bacterium
GTAAAGTGGCATCGTGCAACGGGCTGTTGGTGGGCGGGTAATAGTTCTCATTGACTCTTTTCTGGTGTTTTCATTATAGCTTGTGTAGTAACAGATTATTATCGACTCTACAATGCGTAAGTCCTAAAGATAAAGAAATCCGCACAATTAAAGTCGAGATCCAGACATGGTTCGCCAACCACCCAGGCGCCAAGTTTTAAATAGGTTCTCAGGAGAGGAGGAAGGGTCGTTTGCGGTAATCCTTGTGAATACACGTGCGGCCGATTTCGATGACATTGCCTTTCAGTGGTAGTAAGGCGTTTAAATCAAATTCATGTTGTGAGTAAAAGCCACCAGCTGATTTGGCAGCTAGGTCGGTCAAAATACGTGTTGAGCCTACCACTTTATTGGTTTCACGTTCTTTCACCACAAGATGATGACAATAAGGATCAAAAAAATCTTTATCCAGATTTTGATTAGCGCTGGATAACTGAGCGCCTTGCTCTTCTGCAAAAATTTGATAACGCAAGCGTTGTGATGTTTCGATATCTTCTTGAGTGTGTGCTAACTCTACAATAAGTGAGGGCTGTATTTGTTTTGAGGAATTACGCATGTCAAAGCTCCAATAATTTCATGAAACTTTATTGACTAAACATGACTGTAGCATGTCGATTCTATGACGTTTTTGTTAAGGAAAAGGCTTTTTGGGAGTTTTTTCAGCTTGTCATGATTCTGAAACATGCGTTTGCTGTAATGGCGTGATAGAAAAATGACAGTAGAACATTATGGGTAAGATTTTAGTTGTTGAAGACGAAAGAGATATTCGAAGCATGTTAGGTTTCGCGTTGTCGCGTGCGGGTTTTGAAACCATTGAGGCTGAAACCAGCAAGCAGGCATGGGGGCAGTTAAATGAGGTAAAGCCAGATCTGATTCTTATGGACTGGATGCTTCCTGATGGTAGTGGTATTGAGATGATTCGACATTTGAAGAGCGATCGTGACATGTCTTCCATTCCCGTTATTATGCTAACGGCACGTACTCAAGAAGAAGATCGAATACGAGGTTTGAATGTGGGGGCGGAGGATTATGTGTGTAAGCCATTTTCCCCCCGTGAATTACTTGCACGCGTGAATGCCGTTTTGCGCAGAAATACATTGAGTCATCAATCTGAAAATCGACTAGAGCTTGGTCAATTGGTGTTAGACGCTGATTGTCATACCGTAACGATTGAAGGCTCTGACGTTAAATTGGGCGCAACAGAGTTTCGTCTGTTGCAATTTTTGATGGAGCACCCTGAGCGTGTCTATAGCCGTGAGATGTTGCTAAACAAGGTTTGGGGACGTAATAAATACGTCGAAGAACGTACAGTTGATGTGCATGTATTGCGTTTGCGCCGTGCCTTGGAGCCTTGGGGGTATAACCAAGCGATCCAGACTGTGCGTAGTGTGGGCTATCGCTTCGTTTCTGATTTTGTTCGAGGTTAGCTAAACAGTCGTTATTCTAGTATAGGATTGAGAAAGACTGAAACGCCTGTTTTATAATATAAATTCATAATATTCATCGTTTGTTAGGGGGCAGTGGGGTAGCGTTAATTCTACTTTATACTGTTAGGGGGAAAGTTATGAATAAGCGTATTTTTTTATATTTGGCCGTTGCAACGATGGTCAGTGCTTGCGGGGAAAGTAGTATTATTTCTGCTAATAATACGGATCCACAAAATACAGGGCAGTTGCTGCGAACGAACTCAGGCGATCTCACTCAATATTTTAGGCAGACGTTAAAACAGGGAGTAGGGCAAACGACTTACACGAATGTTGTTGCCATGGAGCTTGATGTGAGCGCTCCCATCAGTGAAAGTGCAGTGGTAGGAGATAGCGGAAGCAGTCATATTTCAACGACTCAGTTGCAGGATGCAGGGGTGGATGAAGCAGATCAGATTAAATCAGACGGAAACTATGTCTATAGCATCGATAATGGAAAAGGTGGCGGCTTTGGTCTATCTAATGCGATTCGTGTACTGGCATTAAACGATAAAGGTAGGCAAGTTGAGGAAATCACTCGTGTTAATAGTCCCGAAGAGGGGGCATTTAGTGGGCTTTATTTAAACCCGGCAGAGAAGCAGCTTATTGCTTTGCAGGCTCCTTCCTATAATGTTTGGGGCAATTGGTTTGCACCTGAATTTTTCATAGGCAATACAGTTGGGCTTTCGGTGATCAATGTAGATGCGCCTGAAAAGGCGGCTATTACTCAACAGTTACGTTTTGATGGTGCCTTGATCAGCAGTCGCCGGGTTAATAATCAATTGTATCTCGTGCTTAGGCACTTTCCCCATATCGATAATTGGCTGCGCTATCCCGGTAATGAAAGGGGTATCCAGCAAAATGAGCGTGTATTAGATAATCTGCAAGCTGAGAGTTTCCTGCCAAAATATCGTACAATTTCTGGTGAAGAGAAATTATTAGTGCGTGCCGAAGATTGTTATATTGGCAAAGATGCAACAGAAGGTGCAGATGTGATCACTTTGGTTGCTGTTGATTTAGAGGCATTGGATCAAGCTCCGCAAAGTCGTTGTTATATAGGACGGAGTGAAGCCGTGTATACATCTACCACGGCGCTTTATTTGGCTACGACGCGCTGGCATTATGATTGGTCAGATCCTATGGCCAGTTATTCGCCAGAGATCACAACCAATATCCATAAATTTGCTTACGCTGAGAGTGACTTTGAATATCGGGGATCTGCAGAGATTGATGGTCATTTGGGGTTTGATCAGAACCGAAAATCATTCCGTTTTAGTGAGCAGAATGGTTTACTCAGAGTGATGACGATGAATGAGCAACGTCCCTGGTTAGCTTTTGCGGTTGATGATGTTGCGGAAATTAATGTAATCGAGGCGAGTAAAATAGAAGAAACGAGCTCTCCCGTTATGCTGAGTATTCTGCGCGAAGCCTCGGATGAAAAAGCGTTGGAACTGGTGTCACAGCTACCTAATAAAACTCGCCCGGCCCCGATAGGGAAAGCAGGGGAGCAGTTATATGCGACCCGATATATCGGGGATCGCGCCTATGCAGTGACGTTTCGGGTAACTGACCCTTTGTATGTATTAGACCTTGGCAATCCCGAAGATCCTTATATTGCAGGAGAGTTGCAGATAGAGGGCTATTCTGACTATCTTTATCCCTTAAGCGAGCATTTATTATTAGGTGTAGGAAAAGATGCGATAGCTGATCAGAATAATGTTGGAGATCAACGCGGAGCTTGGTACCAAGGGCTTAAATTATCGTTGATTGATGTGGCTGATCCTGCCAATCCACAAGAAAGGGATAAGGAAATTATTGGTCAACGCGGCACTGAGTCTGCTGCGTTAAGAAGCCATCATGGCGTGAGTATTCTTGACGATGGAAACTTGGCTAAGGTAGCAATACCTGTGAGCTTGCATGAAGGAACACCTTATGGTGATGTTAGTGAGCAACCGTGGCAGCATTATTCGTATACCCATACGGGGTTGCATCGTTTTGTTGTTGATAAGGCAACTGGGCGGTTTGTCCGCAATGGGTTAACGCCTCTTATTGCTCATGAAGGTGAATATGCGCCTGGTTATGATCTGGATAGAAGCTTATTGATCAATGATTCTGTGCATTATTTCCATCAGGATCAGGTGTTGTCACAAGATTGGCTGGGACAAGAAACACCAACGTTGCTACCTTGAAATAGACTTGCTGTCATTGCATAGCCTGTTCTGTTTGCTATTTTAGACTGGAGTGGATGTTGAGCTAGTTGGGAAGCCTGTTACTAGAGTAATTGTCAGTATTCAGAATACTAGGAATATCCCAAGGATTGGAAGTTGATTTTTTAATTTTTTTCTTTGATTTTTCAACATCCATCCAACGCTTGGGACGAAGTAGAACGTAACGATCTTCATGCTTGCCGAGATAATCTTTATGAAAGGTTTGATTTGAGTATCCCAGAGCTGAATACATCTTCAGCGAATAAAGATCCTGAGGGTGGACAATGACAAATGATTTCTCTTCACGTTTGTCTATTTTGGCGAGCATCTTTTCTAATAACAGTTGTGCAAGGTTATCTTGTAAATAAGCGGTTGAAATAAGGATTTTGTGGATACACCAACCGCGTTTTTTTACGGAGAAAGCAACCGCAACACCGATAATTTTGTTGTCGGAAGATACTGCTTTGTAAGTAATGCTACTTTCTAGCCATAGACGCCAAGCCATTGAGCTGTCGAGGTGTTGGATGCCGTCTTGGCAAAACTCAGACAATGTCGTGTCAAGTGCGGTGATTTCTGCATAGTCTTCGGGGGTGGCGGTTTGAATGGTAAACATATTCTTAAATCTCTGTGAAAGGTTTAGGCTCTTATGAGCCTTTGCAGAATAATCAAAAAATATTACAAGGTAATGACATATCAATACTGTAAACATATTTATTGTCTAGAACTTTTTGCTATCAAAATACCTTCCAATTGATAGTGGGCTGTTGTCTTCAAAAGGGATTGGCACAAAAAAAGAAGGTTGCATTTTCAGGATGCTCAATCTATATTCAGCTCCCGTTAAGTTTCGTTGAACTTAATGGTACAGGTTTTGTCTGTAGATTTGTCGAGTGGTTTGTGAGGGATTCCCTCATGAATGAAAGGATTCATTAACCCGGTTAATCACTTCGGCATGACATAAAAGTTATGGAGAACTCTATGAAAGTTACAACACTAAGCTTATTGAGTGCGATGGCACTTAGCGTTTCATCAACACTACTTATTGCTGAAGAACCAACTAAAGTCGCTGCTGCAACAGCAGTTGGCGTTGAGCCTGCTACGCAAGATGCTGCTCTTACACCAGATGCGGCTGTAACTCAGGATGCGCCTCCAGTGATTGAGGCACCTGTTGTTATGGATGCAGCTCCAGAAGGAACTGAAGTAAAGAAAGAGTGCATTACGATGGCAGAGGCAGAAGAGATGGCGAAAGCTGTTGCAGTTGCTGAAGCTGCCGTAGTGCCTGTCGATGGCGAAGCTAAGGATGGCGAAGCTAAGGATGGCGAAGCTAAGGATGGCGAAGCTAAGGATGGCAAAATTACTGAGGCTCTTCCTCTTTGTGAAGAAGAAAAGCCAGCAGAAGGTGCTGAAGCGTCAACAGAAGCAAGTGTAGAAGTCTCTGCTGAAGGCGAAAAAGCGGAAGTCCCTACAGAGGAAACTGCGAAGTAATCGTTATGCTTTTGTAGTATAAAAATGCCCGCTTTTGCGGGCGTTTTTGTGTGCGGAGTTAGAGTCACGCTATTATGTGTTTATTGGAGCTTGCAGGCGTTTCAATAACTTGATGGGATTGTGAAACTTTTTCACTAATTCAGCAGAGTAGGCCAGTCTAGCTTTGAATAATAGTAAAGGTGTGTGGGTTTCGTAACGATGATATAGGCCTTTCTTGCTATATACCCCTTTAATTTCGGCAATAAGCCGAGCTGCCTTCCAGTGTAGATAATATCTAGGGAAACAGGAGCCGAGACTTTTTTTATAATGTTTTTCTAATATATTAATGGATACTGTTTGTGGTTGTACTGGAAAGTCAGTACCAAATAGCTGATTTAGTGTATACAGATAATGCTG
>CACVAY010000115.1:5684-17298 GCA_902727985.1 uncultured Thiotrichaceae bacterium
AATATCTAGGGAAACAGGAGCCGAGACTTTTTTTATAATGTTTTTCTAATATATTAATGGATACTGTTTGTGGTTGTACTGGAAAGTCAGTACCAAATAGCTGATTTAGTGTATACAGATAATGCTGAAAAATATCTTCATCTCCTCCTTGTTTAATTCTGCTATGAATCTCATCCCAATCTAAAGTTTCCTTGTAATGGTGTGCGAGTCGGACAAAATAATCCATTTGCCGAATATCAAGGATTTTATTAGCATGATTTCGGTGTGCAAGTTCGGAATGCACGAAGCAATGAATAAGCTCATTGATGGGATTCATATGCAGGGCATACAAGCCTTTTTCTTCTAGGGCTTCAATTTTTGATGCAGATTGATGAGCTTGTTTATTATGCAAGTAACGGTAGAAGAAATTAGATAATGGTCGATGATGAATTTCAATACTACAAGGATCCCCTTGGCGATAGATAGGCAAAAGATGTTGACCTTTCGGTAAGTCTTCGATCGCGCAGTCGGGTAGTGAATAGGGTGGGGGTGTTGAAGGAGTCAAGTGCTCAGGGATGTCAAAGCCTTCAGATTGAAGTAGGATAAATACTTCAATAGCTTCTTTCTCTTTGAAAACAATATCAAGGTCTGACATAAACCTAACCCCACGATCAGGATAAACATCTGAAAATAAGGTGTTAGCTCCTTTTATTAACAACGGGGTAATACCATTGTGATTGGCAATGCTAATAATTTCTTCGCTTTGTTTGATAAGTGTAATATTTCGTTGCGCCATAAAATCGCTCATGGCTCTCATGAATTCCTGCAACTCCGAATCTAACCTAGCATCCAGTTCATGGAGACATAATTGCCTATACAAGGTTGGGATTAAAAAATGGCGATTCGCTAACTCAATCAATAAATCTGTCAAGTCCTCGTCATCAAACACTTCATCGAAGACCGATACTGCCTTGGCTTTCGTAGTAAAGGGTGAGAGTAAGTGACAGAGTAACTCAGGTACTCTATTTAGTAGATGTTTTTTCATTTCAACAGTTGATGAATAGCTTTATGTGCGTCATATAAATTCGAATACCGAAGATGATAAGCGGGCGTTTGTGATATCCATTCCAGAATCTGTTCGACCTTTTCCGCTGTCAAATCATCTTTGATTTGATAACCTGCTTCTGTCAATCCTGCTAACGCAGCCACAGAATTTATCGGTTCAAGTTTGCAAGTCTTGTAATCGTTACTATAGTGTGGAAAGACAATGCAGCTAACGGGAACGTTCTTGAGATTGTTTTCAATAATGGGGAAGTCTATATATTTCAAACGGCGACCATCGGTTCGATGCCAAACCGGTAATGAAGTAATATCCGGGAAATCATCACTCATAATATTCCAGCTTCCGGATTTAATAGCCGCGGGTAAGGGGATGGGCATCAATTGATGGTCATTTAATGACAAGACTGAAATTTCATCCGAATAACAACTAAAGCCCTTCTTCAATAAGCTGAGACAAAGTGTACTCTTTCCAGAACCAGACTTACCCGGCAACATCAGTCCTTTGCCATTTCGCATTAACATCGCAGAATGTACGGCCATCAAATAATGCGAAGATTGATAGGCCAAAATCTGCATATGATCCATCAGTATAGGCATGATTTTTTCATAGACTGAGACTTCAGCCACTAAAAAGTCATTACATTTGATGTGATACGTGTCTTCAAAGTGTTCTATGAAAATTTGATAATCAATCTGATTGCCATCATCCAATTGAAGCTTAGAAGAAAGAGTTTGCAGGTAGTTGGCGAAACGAGGACAGTTTGTATCAAGATGGAAATATTTTCCAATCAATGACACAGAAAACAAGGGGGAAGATACTAGTTCAGGCCCAACCGAATGCTGGATTAAATCAGTATACTCTTGTCGATAGGATGAGGGAGGAAAGTTACTGTCAAGCAGTTTGTCTATTTCACGAAAAGCGCTATTTAACTGATCAACACTAATCTGGTTTTTTAGCGCTTCCCGTTGTATTTCTGTTTTATTTAACCCCGCATCTAAGGCAAGAAGAAGCCATGCAGGTAAATCATCCAATAAGTGTAAAGAGGCATTGGATGAACGATAAACAATGCATTGCTCGTTTAGTGAATAGACACGATACTTCTCCGAGTTTACAAGAATTTCCATCGCTCTATCCACAAAATTAGTATCCACTATCGCTTAACTAGCTTCCTGGTCCTGGAGGCCCACCAAACCCACCAAGCCCGCCACCAGCATCATTACCACCACTGGCAATGGCCTTGGAAGAAAAGGAGGACATTAAAGTGAAGGTTACAACTGGTGTTGATACCGCGTATTTACCAAATTTTTTCAAAAAGTTCCGTCTAATATTCTCAGGCGTATCTTGTTCAGGGTTTGTCTCTATTTCTTTTGTCGAATTTGACTTCATAGCCAGCTCCTATGGGGTCTGTGGTTAATCATTAAAAGGGTACAATATCTTCTTGCTTAGCGACTTGGTTTGCCGAAAGGCTTGTAATAACAGAAGGAACACTCTCTACCCCGTAAGAGACAGTGGTTATATAGATATTCGTAACTTCATCACCAACTATCTCATTTAACGAATATTCTAATGGTTCTTGGGTGAATATTGTACTAATTATTCTAAAATCGCTTACATGAGTTCCCCCCCCATAAAGATTATATTCGCTGGCACCTTCTACTGCATCCCATGTTATCGATTGCTTATCATCAATGATTTGGAAGCTTATCCTTTGGGGTGGTTTTATTGATGAGGCAGGATCTATAAAACCCGCTCCCTTTGTTTTTTGTAATACGGTATTTGCCGTTTTTTCTACATTTCCTAATGGGGATGTTTCACTCAATCCTTGTTTGGATAATTGCGGAGTCGATTCTATAGCCTGGTTATTGAGCATGCTATCGCTACCACTTTCTCCACACGCCGTTAACTGAACTATCAGACAAATAGGTAAAGTCATTTTAATCATGGGATTCATATTTTTTGCCCCTTCCTAAGGTAAAATTGTCTTTTCAATTCGTCTGCCTTCTTTATCATAATAATCCGATGATAAATTACCGGGAATGATTAATGACAAACCGCCAAGTCCTGCATCTTTGTCGTCCGTATTTAAACGATAGAAACGAACAACAATGTCGGTTGCAGTAGCAAAAGAAGGAGTAAAGGTTTGTTGAAACTTAAACTCTTTTGCGTACACATCACCATTATGCCAACTTGTCGTCACATTTTGATGATCTGAAACCGCTCCCGACTCAAAAAACCGGGTTGAGTCAGAGTAACTATTGCCACAAGATCCATCCGTAATACCCGTGCAGTCAAACATTACTACCGAACTAATATAATCATCGTGATAGCCAAGGATACTCCATTCAAGGGTATACGTTTGTCCTGAAGTCATTGTTTCAGGAATGTTAACCGCATATAAAACGGGTGGTAAACGACGAGAGGATTCACTGTAAACATCTTCCCGACTGGTTAGAAAAGCCTGTAGCAAAGGTGTATCCGGCGAGTCACTGTTAATATTCAACAGCGCCTGTTTATGGCCTCTCGCCGTAGGTGTATAAGTCACCGAAACGGAGCATTCGCTATCAGCCGCAACCGTCATTCCCGTACACGTATCAGCAGAGAGTTGATACTGATCAGCATGGTCACCAGAGAGACTAAGACTGCCGATTGCCCGTGGACTCGCGCCGGTATTCTTCACCTTAACCGTCACACTTGAAGACTGACTATTAGGTTCTACTTCCTTAAACACATACACGGAAGGATTAACGCTGATAGTGGTGCTCTCTGCCGATGTCACCGCCGAGGCATTCACTGATAATGTCGCTAGTACAGCTGCACTAACGAGTCTTTTCATTTTATTCATATAAGCCACCTGCTGACTTTTAAATTCTAAGGTTAAGGCGTTATCGTGCTTTTTACGCGTCGCCCAGTTGTATCGTAATAATCATCAGCATGATTACCTGGAATGATTAACGATAAACCGCCATTACCCGCTTGGAGATCTTTGCTATTGAGACGATAAAAGCGAATCACAATCGGTGTACTATTGGCAACAGTCGGTGTCGTGAAGGTATAACGGTACTGATTCACTTTGGATTGGATGCCTTGATGTTGCCAGAGTCCATTTACGGACTGGTAACGATTTACCTGACCAGAACTTAGGAAGCGTGTACTGTCTGTGAAATTAGCCCCACAGGTCGTGTTATCGGCGATACCGGTACAATTAAACATGACTACTGAGCTTATGTAGTCCTCGTGATAACCCAAGATAGACCATTCAACCGTATATTCTGTATTGGATTGCATACTGGTAACAGGTTGGCTGGAACTATCAAGGATTTCAAAAGCATTCAACACTGGTGGCAAACGACGTTCTGACTCCTCTTCATCGGCTTCATGATTGCGTACGAAAATACTCGCACTCGCATTATCAGGATCATTCGTACTCACCTTGATTAGCGCAGATTTTGAACCAATGCTGGTTGGCTGGAAGCTAGCACTAATAGTGCAATCCGTATCAGCGGCAAGTGTTTGTCCACTACATCCATCGTTATTAATCACAAACTCACTAGCATCATTGCCTGTGGTTCCCACTGTGGTTATCGTCAATGCTCGGCTACCGGTATTTTTGACACTAAAGCTTTTTGCCGTGGTCTGGGTATTCAGATCAACATTGCCATAGAGGTAAGCATAGGGCCAGATGTCGAGTCCACTTTCGACCATCACTCCACCTTCTGCCAACTGTAGCGTGCCATTAGCCGTCGCATCACGATCAAACTCACCTCCTTCTGTCACCGTAAAGACCAATTTGGTTTTATTACCTGCATGGGTAACAGTCGCATTCTGTGCATACCATTCACCATCGTTGCTTAACAGTAGATAATCTTTAATAGAGGTATCCTGAGCCACGTACACTTCAATCGTCACAACCGCTCCCGCCGTCGTTGCTAGATCAAACTGGGTCGTTCCCAACACAAGCTGATTATCAGCAGGGACGGTAACAGGAGCACCAGAGGTTGCAAAATTAGACTGTGCAGCGCTGCTAGTATTGGCATAGGTTAGCCAGCTGGTACCGTCGTTTGCTTGAAATGAAGTTACGTCACTCTGGTTATTGTCATCGGTTCCATCGCCGTTTCCATCACCCGTGTTATTGTCATTCGCGTTGGGAACATTGGTTTCAACGGTATCATCATAACCATCTGAATCATTATCAGCGACAGCTGCTGTAAAGATGCCAGATTGGCGAATGCTTCCATTGTCACCTACTGTAATAAAGGTGTCTTTAAAAAATACGCCTGAGTTGCGGTCTGGAACCGATGTCGTAGTCGATGAGGTCGTCCATGACTTCCCGTCTTCCGAGACTACGTCGAGATCGTTATAGCTATCATCCTGGTTTCTTCCAGCGCCAAAATAGATCCCATTACCATACATCAATGCTGGCATTTCTTCCCTGTTTGAACGCGTACTTAAAAAAGCAATGCCCCCATTATCTTCAAGATAACCCAACCTGGAATTCACAGCCGCACCTATAAATTTGTCATTGAAGTATTCAATTGCGCTATAACCGGCACTAGCTGCTACACCAGAACTACTAGTTTGATCAGTCCAGGTAAGCCCATCCGTAGAGGTCGCCATGGCAGATGCCCCACCTGTAAAGTAAGAACCAACCGCTATAAATTGTGAGTTACCGTATGCAATATTAATTAATCGGGTAGAGATTCCCGTTGAGACCGCTGACCAGGTAACCCCCGAATCAGTAGATCGAATGGCTTCGCCATTATCCCCAACAGCCACCAGTACCGAACCGGAAGAGGTCACCGCACGTAACCTATTTCCACCCTTATAGCGTTCGGTCCAAGTGCTGGCATCCGGAGAAGTATAAACAGCTCCTTGCCAGCTACTAGCCGAGAAACTATAGTCCTGACCGACGGCAACCCACTGATTGCCATCGTAAATAATTGAACGGAGATAGGTATTAAGACTGGGTCTACCCGATAGCTGAGACCAGGTGGTACCGTCAGTGGAGCCGATCACAGCAAAGTTCGTAATAGCCACAGCCAAGGTATCGCTTGCCGCAATATCAACAATATTATCTGTGACATTTGAGGTTCTATCCGACCATTGTGCGACAGGATCAACCACCGTTACCGTAAGTTCATGTGAAGCAGTTCCACCTTTCATATCAGAGACAGTGACTTTGATCGTATAATTACCACCTACCGTCCATTTTTGAGTCACATTACTCACATTCGACTGAATCTTGCCATCACCGAAATCCCAGTCATAGGCTAAGGTATCGCCATCAGGATCCGATGCAGTCGCGGTAAAGACCAGAGGTGTTCTAGCTGACAGAGCAGCTGGTGGAGTAATAGTCACTGAAGGGTCTTGATTCCCAGTCTGTGTTCCAATATTAACCTGAATATCCAGCCATTCATCTGTACCACTCCCCCCTTGATCTATAGTCGTCACATGGATATCAGCAGTAGCATCAGAATAGGTACGCCCCAGTGTGATTCCAGCATCATTTTTACCATCGCTTGAACCGGGTGTGGTATCAATCAGAACACTGTTGGTTGCATTAGGTCGCTGCCAAATAATATAGGCACCATTTTGTGAATACGTGTTGGAGGTGAAATCTCTTCGATAACCCAGCCAGTAATACTCGTTGCTTCCTTTAGTAACACGCAAGGCTTTATTATTGGTGTTTAAAGTATCCTGATCAAAGCGATAAATTCGATAAGTCCCTGAAGCACTCACATCGATCCATTCTGAGCTTGGCAACCAATTTAAACGCGATTTTGCCTGTACATGAAAATCCCCCGATGATTGATTACCCATCGTATCGTAGATATCACCATAGCCAATTTCAGCACCTGCCCCGACTACTGAGTTACCACCGGTATCCCAATAGTTAGCATGTCCTAGTCCATAGTTATGCCCTAATTCGTGAGCAATAACGTTCGGTGCTGTGGTGCTCTGAATCCAGTGATTACCTCCGCCAACACTCGCTAGACCAGCATAAGGCATACCAATATTGGCAAAGTGCACGCCGACAATATCGAAGTCATTGAGATTAATACTGGTTCCTAGTGCATCAAAGGCTGTTTTAGCATCAGCATGAAGTGCCACACTACCATTAGCGAATGAAGTATTATCAAGGTTACTATAATAGCTACCAGGTTGTGGCATACGTACCACCTGTGAACTGGCTTCAACCGGGGTTCCGCTGAGTGCGCCTTCGATGTCTGTTTTACGATAAGAAAAATTGGAAATCAGTGTAGAAACAGATCCATTTACAACAGACTCAAGATTGGCTTTTGAAACAGACTCACCTGTATTATCCGAAAAGTCGACACGAATAAAAAACATCTTCTTCTTCGTTTCTGTCCAAGTAGACGCTTGGAGTACTTGTTGGGAATACTGTTCCTTTAATGAAACACCGGAAGCAGGCAAAACTGTATTACCCATACCGCTCTTTTCCAGTAAATGTGAATTCGGCCCCATCTGATTCTCTAGTTGAGTCATTGCCAAATTTAAAGCATCTACATTACTTTCATTAGCAAAATAATAGAGTTGCCCTTGGGAAACTGCTTTAATCGGCTCGCCAACGATGACTTCGTCGGTAAAGTAATCCTTGTTTTTATCGTTGTTCGCTAGCGCAAGTTTGTTTTCTGCCCAGCTTACATCATTGCCAATAACCACTTGAAATGCCTGGTCATCTATAGCGGCAAGCTTGCCCAAACGAATACCCTGAATGGAAAGGTTGTTCTTGGATAAGATCCTCTTTCTATCACCATACAAGGTAATGTTATGTGAGACTCGCTCTCCATTTTCCTCGTAGAATATCGCCACCGTATTATGGTCTTCAACACCCGAATTTTCGTCTGGAAATATTTTTAAATCCGCAACAACCGTAATGGGTTCTTCTATCAGTGGTTTAATACTTTCGGGAAGGTTGGAATATGCAGAATAGGAAAGTGAATTTCTCAGCGCTCTACGTGGACGGTTTTTTATATCGTCTTCGATAAAAGCACGCCGTTTTTCTGCTATTTCAATACCTTTCTCAATAAAAGCTTTATCACTTTTATTTTGAGCATATTCAGTTTGCCATTCTTTGAATGCTTTATAGGTCTTCAGACTTTCATTATTAACAACGACAGATTGATTACCTGATAGAGAGTTGTCTTTTTTTGGAAGAGAAACTGACTTATTAGCAGTTATTATGCCGTTAGCGTCATTAGGGTCACTCTCGGAAGAAGTAATAGATGAATAATGGTTGGAATTAGTCTCGTGACTAATACTTTCATCATTTAAAAAATAATACGCGCCTGCGGCGACTAATAAGCCGGCAAGCAATGGGGTTGCTATACGTGGGGACACAGATTAAGCCCTTTAGTAATCTGAAAAAAAATTGTGCTTGTTATGGGGATTAATCTAGCAGATAAAATGACTGGTTTCTATATATTTCGTACATCTTGGGTTAAGTTTTTATTCAGGAGCAATAAATCAGACTTAATATGAGTTTATTGATAATGCTTTAAAGCTCAATGATTAAGGGGAAATCGTATTCTTTACCCGTCTTCCCGTTGTATCATAATAATCTTCAGCATGATTACCCGGTATCACTAATGACAAGCCTGCATTACCTGCTTTAAGATCTTTACTATTCAAACGATAAAAACGTATAACAATGGGGGTACTGCTCGTAAAGTCAGGCGTTGTGAAGGTATAGCGGTATTGATTGACTTTGGACTGGATGCCTTGATGTTTCCACACACCATCCGTTGATAAATAGCGATCGACACGTCCCGAGCTAATAAAGCGCGTATTATCGGAAAAATTAGCACCACAAGTCGTGTTATCAGCGATACCTGTGCAATTAAACATCACCACGGAGGTAATATAATCTTCATGATAGCCCAGTATTGACCATTCAACCGTATACTGCATATTCGAACTCATGCTATTAACGGGTTGGTTGGAGCTACCCAGAATCTGATAGGAATTCAATACAGGCGGTAAGCGACGTTCGGATTCTTCTTCATCCGCCTCATGATTGCGCACGAATATACTCGCACTGGCGTTATCGGGATCATCAGAGGTGATATTTATCAATGCTGATTTAGAGCCCATACTGGTAGGTTGGAAGCTAGCAGTAAAGGTACAATCTGCTTGAGCCAACAAGCTTTGTCCGCTACAGCCATCACTACTAATCACGAACTCATCGGCATGATTACCTGTGGTTTCTACACCCGTAATGGCTAACAAACGACTGCCTGTATTTTTGACTTTGAAACTTTTGGCTGCTGTCTGGGTATTAAGATCCACATTACCGAAAAGATAGGCGTAGGGCCACACTTCAAGCCCAGTTCTTACCATCACCCCACCTTGTACTAATTGGAGTACACCATCCACGGTAGCATCACGATCGAAGTTACCACCTTCAGTGACCGTAAAGACGAGTTTAGTTTTATTACCGTTATGGGTGATAGTCGCATTTTGGGCTACCCACGTACCATCATTACCCTGCAAAAGATAATCCTCAATGGATGTATCCCGAGCCACATGGACTTCAATCGTCACACTAGCCCCTGTTGCTGAAACCACATCAAACTGAGTAGTACCATATTTTAAAAACTGATCAGCGGGTGCCGTTAGTGGTGCTGCTGATGTTACAAAATTACTTTGCGCACCCTCACTGGGATTATGATAGGTGAGCCAGCCTGTATTTCCGTGAGATTGTAACGAAGTGACTGAAGCCTGATTACTATCGGCAATACTGTCATCATTACCGTCACCTGTCCCAATACCTGATGCATCAGGAACCATGTCCTCGCTTGAGGCTCCATCACTATCAGCATCTAGATCACAAACATCTCCTTGTCCGTTATTATTGGTATCTGCTTGGTCTGAATTGGAATCACTTGGGCAATTGTCCAGTGCATCCCAATAACCATCGCCGTCAGTGTCTGTTTCTGCGGGCCAGACTTGAGTGCCATCAATCGGTAAAGTTGATTTCGCAAGAAAATCACCATTGATATTTTCGTTACAATATCCGGAAGAGGATGAAATAAAGAACGCTTGTGGGACTATGGGGTAGTTAAAGCTTGCGACTTGATCTGATGCTTTTTGGCTAAATGCAATCCCAAACATGGTTAGGTAATTTCGGTAATCTAAACCTGCTGCATAAGATAAAGAAACAAGCATCCAATCATTTCTACGGACATCAGTTGTTTTGAGGCTGCTGTTACTAATGTCATTAAATTCTTCCAATGAATATGAGCTAAATCCGATAGAAGCTTTATTTGCTTCCCAGTCATCATCGGCTCGGCTAATTTCACGTTCTAAAATATGTAGCCTAGCGAGTAAATGCCAGCCATTTTCGAGTTTCCCCATCTTTTGGGCATGCATAACGGCCTGTAATAAAACCATAAACTGTTGCGACCAACCAGAGTTTTCCCAGAGGTTTGTTTGTAAATATTCGACAATATTGGCTTGTCCAACACTTTCTTGTAGAGTCTCAAAGACCGATTCGAAGGGGAGATTCTGGCATTCGGTTAGGTTGCCAGTGCTGCCGACTGTTTCGTTGTATTTTGACTTGGTGTAGTAGGAGTAGGGGTTGGTGATGGAATGCCCTTCCCAGCCAGCAAAACGGAAACGGTGTTTTTCAAGACCATGTCCAAGCTCATGCACATCACCATGGCCTACAGGCGAATAAGACCAGTAAGCATCATAAGGATTACCTGAACAACCATAGCCACATAAGGCTTGATCAGCATTCATGTGTTTGACCAAGTCCAGTGTTTCTATGGTTAAGTTATTACTCGTTGCGAAGTCATGAATTTCATCAACCATATCAATGCCAGGGCCTTGGAACCCCGCTAATACATGAGGGAAGTTACTCATATAACGTTCGGTAGCATTGGCTAATGCTTGTGCGGTTCCCCATTTAGTGTCTGCTACTGACTCACGCATTTTTTCGAGTTTTGAATGTACCTCAAAGCCTGTCGTTACAACTTCAGCCCAATCAAACTCACCAGCATCAAGCTTTGCGGTGAAGGAGGCATCATCCGCTGTGCCTGCCCAATAGGCATGCTCCCCCACATTTTCAAAAGTGACTTGTACGGGAAGATCGTTGGTGCTGAAACTGAGTTGTAGCGGGCCGCCATAGGGAGAGGTTAGTTCAATCGTTTCACCAGATGCGATTTCAAAGTAAGGTGTCTGTAAATATTTAGGGCGCTTGTAGCCGCTATTTTTTTCATATTGGTGTGTTGCCCCTGAACGTAGCGTGTTAATAAAGACTTTTACTGTCAAGTCGCTAGTGTCATTTCGGGTTACTTTGAAGGTCTGGCCTGGTATTGCATAAGCGCCTGTGGAGCGAAAGTTTTTCTTACTCGTTACATTGACTGTTTTTGTAATTGGCGTGATATGAGAAAAGTCACTACGACTAAAATTACCCATATCGGCTTGAGCAGGGTTTAGCTGTCGATGATTATAGACCGCATGATCCGCGTAATATGAACGCATAAATTCAGTGTCATCAGTAGCGACTTTATCCATAGGGTAAGTGACAGATTGACGGAATTTGTCAGC
>CACVAY010000116.1:0-5751 GCA_902727985.1 uncultured Thiotrichaceae bacterium
TTAAGAAAGATGGAAAGGTGACGAAAGCCTTAGGTCACGCTGACAGAAATGGCTTCTTCTACGTACTGAACCGTGAAACAGGCAAACTCATTAATGCTACGCCATTCGTAAGCCAAATCTCTTGGGCCGAAAAGATTGACCTTAAAACAGGTCGTCCAGTGTTCAATAAGGATAATCGCCCTGGTGATCCAGGTGATGGAAAGAAAGGCAAGTCCGTATTTGCTACACCTTCATTCTTAGGAGGTAAAAATTGGATGCCTATGGCTTATAGCCCTAAGACAGACCTTTTCTATGTACCTTCCAATGAGTGGGGCATGGACATCTGGAATGAGCCCATTACCTACAAAAAAGGCGCTGCATACTTAGGTGCTGGTTTCACTATCAAGACTTTGTATGATGATCATATTGGTGTACTGCGTGCCATCGACCCTAAAACAGGCAAGATTGTTTGGGAAGCTAAAAACGAAGCTCCTTTATGGGGTGGCGTGTTAACCACTGGAGGAGACCTTGTTTTTACAGGAACTCCCGAAGGTTACTTGAAAGCGTTTGATTCTGAAACAGGTAAAGAGCTTTGGAAGTTCCAGACAGGCTCCGGCATCGTTGGAATACCCGTTACTTGGGAAATGGATGGCGAACAGTATGTCGCTATTTCATCAGGCTGGGGTGGTGCGGTACCACTTTGGGGTGGAGATGTTGCTAAGAAAGTTAAGCATCTAAACCAGGGTGGAAGCTTATGGGTATTCAAACTCCCTAAAGCGGCTACGGTAGCTAGTAAGTAAAAAAGATAGAACCTCCTGTTCGTTAAGGAAGTCAAACAGGCAGGATTGAAGCCTATTCTTTCCTGCCTTCTTTTCGAAGAACAACTTATTTTCTAATGAGTGGTGGGGAAGATAACGGTTAATACCAATGGGTTAACTTCTCCCTATTTCTTTAGTTTGATCAAAAGATAATTATGAATATTTTAAATATTAAAACCACCCTGATAGGTAGCTTAGCAACATTGGCGCTCATTTCTTCCAGTGTCGTATTTTCTCATGGAGATGTTACTCCTCAACCTGTTGATACCGAAGGTTTAGAAAAACTAGGTGAGGAATGGCTTGAAGTAAACCCTTACCGTGGTAATGGCTTGGCTGCTGAGATAGGTGCTTCAGCCTATAATCAAAACTGTGCTCGTTGTCATGGTCTTCAAGCGGTATCGGGTGGTATCGCCCCTGATTTGCGTGAGCTTCCATGGGGAGAGGATGGTGATGTATTCTTTGTTGAACGCGTCAGAAACGGAGCTATTAGAAATGGTATGACTTATATGCCATCTTTTGAAGGCATTGTTAGTCAGGAAGGGCTTTGGGCAATCCGTGCTTATTTAGATGATCTAAGCGTTGAGAAGCCAGATGACTTCAAGTTAACAGAAGTTGAAGCGAGCAGTGCTACAAAAGAAAAAGTTGAAGTCGCTCCTGTAGCAGTAAAAGCTCAAGAGGCTTCAGCGGATGCTAAAGAAGATGCAGGAAAAGAAAGAACCGGTGAAGCCATTGTTAAGAAAACGTGTGCAACCTGTCATGCTTTAGGTGTTGCTAATGCCCCTAAAATTGATGGTAGCGGTAAAGCCGACTGGGAGAAACGTCATGCTAATGGCTTAGATGCAATGTTGGAAAGTGCAAAGAAGGGTAAGGGAGGTATGCCCCCTATGGGTGCTGATCCGACGCTTAGTGATGTAGAGCTTAAAAGTGCCATTGTGCACATGCTAGAACTTGCGGGTGTTAAATAGATAGAATGACCTAGACTTGTAATAAGAATAATTGCGCAGTTAAATTGACTACAAGAGGATTGTAATAACGTGAATAAACTTAATTTAAAAAAGATGTTTTATCTGGCTGTTCTTGTGAGTGGCTTAGGCCTGGTTAGCCAGGCAAGTGCAGCTTCTTTAGAGAAAGTAAAAGAAAAAGGTATTCTTGAGGCCGCTGTTTATAAAAATTTTCCACCTTATTCCTACAAAGAAAAGGGTAAACAACGAGGAATTGACATTGATTTGGCAAAAGAGCTTGCCTCACGTATGTCGGTAAAACCAATTATCCGTATGATCGGTGCAGATGAAAATATGGATGATGATTTACGAAATAATATCTGGAAGGGCCATTATTTAGGGGGTGGAACGGCTGATGTGATGTTTCATGCGCCGCATGATCGTGAATATGCAGCGGCAGTTGATCAGGTTAATTTTATTTCACCTTATCAATTAGAAAAACTGGTTTTTGCCTTTGATAAAGACAAGATCGGGGATGCCCCAACGATTGCGAATTTCACGCATGATCCCATCGGTGTTGAGTTAGATACCTTAAGCGACTTCTATTTATTACGTGCCTTAGATGGAAAAGTGATGCCTAAAGTGCGCCATTATAAAAGTGTCACTGAAGCAGTAGATGCGTTGAAAAAAGGTGAGATAGTCGCTGTAATGGGGCCAAGAGGTGAGGTTGAAGGTGTGTTTAATAAGCAAGTGCCTGAAAATGTGGTCATTCAACATCTGGTTACACCGGGTTTATCAAGAAGTAGCTGGGCGCTAGGCTTGGCTGTTAAAGCGGATTACACCAAATTGGCTGATGAAATTAATACGCACATGGCGGCAATGATCAAAGATGGGACTGTAAAGAAAATTTTTAATGCTTATGGGGTTACTTATAACGCTCCGGCTGCTGCACCTGAAAAAACCACTGCCAGTGTAAAATAATTTCCGATTATTCAATAGTTACGAAGAGGGTATCCAATGAAAGTAGTAGCTCTCGTTTTCACCATTGTGTTTTCATTGATGGCTCAGGCAAACGCAGCTGACAAGGAAATGGTCGATCCTCTCAATTCTCCGCAATGGGGAGTTATGCATAAACGGTTCTTAAATAGTGAGCCTGTGGTGTTTGATGACAAAGTCAAAGTCTACGCGCCGGAATTTGCAGAAGACTCCATGAATGTCCCCATATCCTTCGAGGCGATTGAGCTTAAGGATATTAAAGAAGTCGTTGTCATGGCTGATTTAAACCCCATTCCGCTAGTGCTACGTTACTTCCCAAATGAATTAACTCCGTATCTTGCTTTTCGGATCAAATTACAGCAAGGAAGCCCGGTAAGAGCTGCGGTTAAAACCAGTGATAATATCTGGCATGTTGGAGGAACGTGGGTTGATGCTGCTGGAGGTGGATGTACCTTACCCAGTATTGGAACATCATCGGGCGATTGGTCGTCAACACTTGGCAAAGTATCAGCCAATATTTGGCCACGTAAAAATAGCTCTAATCGCTTGCGTATACGAGTTATGCACCCTATGGACACAGGGCTTGCACCCGGTATACCCAAGTTCCATATTGAAAAAATGACCTTGAGTGATAAAGAAGGCAATAAGCTCGCCAGGCTGGAAGTGTATGAACCTATCAGTGAAAACCCAATGTTAAGTCTGGGTGTTGACAAGCATGAGTATCTGAAAATTAACGGGCGAGATAATAATGGCAATATTGTTGATGCGGAGGTGGTAACAAGATGACAATTCTTCGTAGCGTCACTGCTATCAGTATGGCTTTAGTATTGGGTTTAGGCTTTGTGGGGGCAGGCAACTTACAAGCTGCAGGAACCTCGACTACAGCAAAGAGCAATGCCTTTGATTATGAATTAAAAGCCGTAGAAATAGCGAAAGATACCTATCTTTTCCAAGGTAAAAACGAAGACTTTTCTGTTAAGAACGGTGGCAATGTTGTTAATACCGGTTTTATTGTTACAGATGATGGAGTGCTTATTATCGACACAGGTATTTCGCGTCGATATGGTGAGCAACAGCGAGCCGCAATAGCTAAAATCACCGACAAGCCTATCTTGGCTGTTTATATTACTCACCATCATCCAGACCATTTTTTAGGTAATCAGGCATACAGCGACAGCAAAATTTATGCGCTTGATGAAACCGCAAAGTCGATTAAATTAGAGGGTGAAGGTTTCCGTTCTAATATGTACCGGCTCGTTGGAGATTGGATGCGTGGAACCCTCTTAACCATGCCGAATGAAAAATTAAAAGCGGGCAAGACGACGATGGGTAAACATGAGCTTGAGTTCTTTTCAGTGGATGGGCATACAAGCTCTGATTTAGCTATTTTTGATCGTACAACAGGAGTGTTGTTTGCGGGGGATTTGGTCTTTAATGGACGTGCTCCGACAACGCCTCATGCGAATATTGATAAGTGGCAAAAAACCTTATCCGCATTAAAAGAGCTACCCTTTAAAGTATTGGTTCCAGGCCATGGTTCTGTAGCGAAAGATATTACACCGATTGAGCAAACGAGTGATTATTTAAACTGGTTAGTCGGTGTGTTGAAAGAAGGGGCGAGTAATGGGATGGATATGAATGAAGTGATGCGAACCGAAATTCCAGAACGTTTTCAATCGATGGACTTGGTAAAAATAGAACTGACACGTTCGGTAACACACTTGTACCCAGCCTTGGAAAATCAATTTCTGAATCCTGTCAATGATTAATGCGTTAAGCACCGTTCAAAAAGAACGTGTAGGTTGAGGTGTGCGTTAGTACAATCCAACAAGGTCTATTAAAATATCGCTATAATGAAATTGTTAGATAAGTTCATTCTTACTTCTATTTTTACATGCATACTTGTTCTTATTGCTTCCTGTGATAAACAAGAAAATGCGTTAGCTGAGAAAAAACCCGAAAAACAATCCTGTGTACGCACGACAGAGATGCCAGAAAAGCTGCGCATGGGTAACTATCGGGCGCCAACTCCTGACTGCGTTCCTGATGCTACCACTATCAATACACAGGAATTAGAGAGCCTCATTAGCCAATCACCTGCACCTGTATTAATAGACGTATTAAGCGTCATGGCGCGACCTAATGTAGAGTTTGGTGAGAGCAAATGGTTACCTAACAAAGACCGATTGAGTCTGCCCGGAAGCATCTGGTTACCTAATATTGGTTATGGCTATCTGGATGATGAAATGCAGCATTATTTTAAGAGTCAGTTACATGCATTAACAGAAGGTGACTTGGCAAAGCCCTTAGTCTTTTTCTGTATCGCGGATTGTTGGATGTCATGGAACTCGGTACTGAGAGCGAGTGCCCATGGTTATGAGAATGTATATTGGTATAAAAACGGTACCGACGGATGGGCGGAATCTGGTTTGCCCGTAGAAAAAATAGTCCCCATTCCTTTCGATGTGAAGGAGTAGCATGAGCTTACGATTCCGGATCAATTTGATCATTGTAATCATCGCTATTTTCACCTTTATCCTGGCTTCTATATCGGCTATTTATAACGCTCAGAATGCTGTTATTGACGAAGTAACATCGACCTTGGATTTAGCCGAAAAGTTATTAGAAGAATCAGGCCAGCCAGCTAATCTTATTGTGTTCGATAAAGTGCGCCATTTGCATGTCGCAATTGGAGTCGGAGAAAACGCCAATCAAAATTTATTACCGAATAATAAATCGGTAGAAGGTGTACCTGATTTCTTTGTTTCAATTGTTAATCCTGGTCACGCACTTCTAAGCCGGAAGTTGGAATCTCAGGTTGCAGGTGATTTCTATTTGATTGCCGATTCATCAGATGAAATCCAAGAAGCGTGGCAAGAAAGTAAACTGTTCCTTGGGGTGTTGATGCTGTTAACAGGCGTGATTACTTTGGCGGTTTTTTTATTGCTTGGGCGAGCATTGAGACCGATTGGCCATATACTGGAAGGACTGGCAGACATTGAAAGTGGCCATTATCG
>CACVAY010000116.1:5851-17114 GCA_902727985.1 uncultured Thiotrichaceae bacterium
TCCTTGGGGTGTTGATGCTGTTAACAGGCGTGATTACTTTGGCGGTTTTTTTATTGCTTGGGCGAGCATTGAGACCGATTGGCCATATACTGGAAGGACTGGCAGACATTGAAAGTGGCCATTATCGCAAACGTCTGCCTGATTTTGATTTACCTGAATTTTCGCGTATTTCCAGTTCATTTAACACTATGGCCGAAAACCTTGATCGTTCACAAAAAGAAAATCATCTTTTAAATGAAAAAATGCTTAACGTACAGGAAAACGAAAGGCGTTATCTGGCACGTGAGCTACATGACGAAATGGGGCAGTCCTTAAGTGCGATGAAAGTCTTGGCTGCTTCATCGCGAGCCTTTGAGTCTTCGGAGCCAGTGAGAGAAAACCTCAATACGATCAGTTCCATTTGTGATGACCTGTTCAAAGTCGTACGGAATATGATGCAACAATTGCGGCCCCAAGTGTTGGATGATCTGGGTTTGATTCCCGCCTTGGAAGAATTGGAAAAAAAATGGCAGGTTCAAGACGGCTCCATTGTCTCCTTACATATAGATCCTTCAGTGACTGACGTTAGCCTCAGAAATGATATTCATCTATTTCGTATCGTGCAGGAATCTGTCACCAATGGGGTCAAACATAGTGGAGCCAGTAAGATATCCGTAAACCTGAGTGAAATAACTACGGACTCTGGTGAAAGTATAGAAGTAACGATTGTCGATAATGGAACAGGTTTCGACCCAGATGAGGTTAGAGATGGAACGGGTCTGAATAGCATTCGTGAGCGAGCAACAAGTCTTGGAGCAGAGCTCTATATTCAGTCACGGTTAGGTGTTGGAACCATTGTCAAAGTCGTTCTTCCAGGAGTTGATAGTTGTGAAACAGGAGCAAATAACATTATTGCTAGTTGATGACCATGCCATTGTTCGCGCAGGTTATCGTCAATTAATATCAACAACCCCTGACATTGTGGTGATAGGAGAAAGTGCTGCAGCAGAAGAAGCCTGTCAGCAATACGATGAGCTGCAACCCGATGTGGTCGTTATGGATCTAAACTTACCGGGAATGAGTGGGCTGGAAGCCATCAGGCGTCTTATTTCCAAAGCCCCTTCCGCAGCCATACTGGCTTTTACCATGCATGATGAGCTTGCTTATGTGCACCGTGCCCTGGAGGCTGGGGCCAAAGGCTATCTGACGAAAAGTTGTGATCCTGATTTGTTGATTGAAGGCGTCTATGCGCTGGCAAAGGGTGAAAACTATATTGAACCCGTGTTGGCAGAAGCATTATTAAAGTCGGAGGCAGCTAGCAAAGTAATAACAAAAAACGGCCTTGAAGAATTATCTCCCCGTGAATTTGATGTGTTTTGTCTGTTAGCAGAAGGTAAAGCTTGCAAACAAGCTGCATCAACTTTGTTCCTTAGCGAAAAAACAGTCTCCAACTATGCGACTAAGATTAAGAATAAACTCGGTGTCAGGACATTACCCGAGTTGACCAGGATTGCCTATCAGGAAGGTATTGCTATTGTTTGAACGGTTTTAGTTGGTTTTGCATTCATGTAGCACTTTGAATGTTAATACCAATATTCTTAATCACGAAGAATCAGTTGAGATGAAAATTTAGGAAATTTTCCTATACCTTCACACAAGCTCTAAAACCTATACTCAAATATATAATTAATCTACAAAAGAGTCTGAGTATGGGTTATCAAAAAACGTACATTTCTTATCTGGCATTAGCAGCTTCAATGAGTGGGTTGTCAGCTATTGCCATCGCTGAAGATGAATTAGATGCAATCGATGTTGTTGCTCCCACCCCTTTGCATGGCGTTGAGCTACCTAAAGATCAGATTCCAGTGAATGTGCAAACCGCTACCGCTGATGATATTGAAAAGTCCCAAAGTGTCGATCTGACTGATTTTATGAATAAGCAGCTAGGTAGCGTTACTATCAACTCGGCACAGAACAATCCATTCCAGCCGGATATCCAGTATCGTGGTTTTAGTGCATCACCATTATTGGGGCTACCACAAGGTATGAGTGCGCATATGGATGGTGTACGACTAAATGCACCCTTTGGAGATAATATACATTGGGATACGATTCCAATGTCTGCCATTTCCAGTATTAACCTTATGCCCGGTTCTAATCCTTTGTTTGGTTTAAATACATTGGGTGGCGCTTTGTCCCTACAAACCAAGAATGGCTTTACCCATCCCGGCCACTCGATTCAGGCTTATTCTGGCTCATTTAATCGCCATGCCCTTGAGTTTGAGAGCGGCGGAAATACAGGCGAAAACAGCTACTTTGTAACCGGAAACTGGCTAAGAGAAGATGGCTGGCGCGATCATTCTGAGTCAGAAGTGAAACAGCTGTTCGCTAATGTTGGTAAGAAAACCGATAGTACGACGGTTGATCTGAGTTTGTCTCTGGCAGATACCGATTTGAATGGTAATGGTTCAGCACCTGTTGAATTAATTGAGATTGATCGTGAGGCTGTTTTCACTTGGCCGGATAACACCCAGAATGATTCACAACTACTTAACTTACGCGGTAGTCATTGGCTCAATGATGATCTAATGCTATCGGGTAATGTGTTTTATCGAAACAGTGACACGAATACCTTTAATGGAGATGGCTTGCCCTACGAAGAGGCTGATGAAGATGCAGGTGATGAACGTTTGGTCAATGATGATGGCGACTTCGTTCAGGATCAGTTCGGTAATATCTTAGAGGGTGATGATTTCTCTGGAGTCAATAATCGTGGGGTGCTTGAAGAAGAGAGTGGTGGTTTTAACGCTCAGATGACTTTCCTTAAAGACTTGGGTGAAAAAGAGAATCAGCTGGTCGTCGGTGTTGGTCTTGATCGTGGTGACAGCAGCTTTAAATCTTCGGTCGAAGTTGTTGAGTTAACGGATGATCGCGGTACGACCCAAACGGGTATTTTTGTTCCGGATGATGAAGTGAGTGTCACCTCAAAAAATCGTAACTACAGTGTGTTTTTTACTGATACGGTCACTGTCACAGATAAGTTAAGTGCGACCTTGAGTGGTCGTTATAACAACACGGAGATTAAGGTGCGAGACAAGCTGGACGCCACGTCTACCATCAATGCGGATCATGGCTTCAATCGTTTTAATCCAGCGGCAGGTCTTACCTATCAAACAACAGATAGCAGCAATGTTTATTTGAACTATAGCGAATCCTCACGAGCGCCAACGCCTTCAGAACTGGGTTGCTCAGATCCTGATGATCCATGTACTTTGCCGAATGCCTTTCTTGCTGATCCACCGCTTGATCAAGTGGTTTCCAAAAGCATTGAAGCGGGCATACGTGGCAAGCTGGGTAGTAATGTGTCATGGAATGCTGGTATATACAATGCAACGAATGAGGATGACATTATCTTCATCAGTACGGGGGGCACGACGGGTAATGCAGGGTATTTTGATAATGTCGGTGATACACGTCGCCAGGGACTCGAACTGGGCTTGACTGGCAAGGCAGACAAGTTGTCATTTGGCGTTAATTACTCTTATGTCGATGCCGAATTCAAGACCCCGTTGACGATCAGCAGTCCCAATCATCCATTGGCAGATGGGAATGGTGATATCAGCGTTCAGTCAGGCGATAAGATTCCCAGTATCCCGGCTCATAACCTAAAACTGACGACTAATTATGCGGTGAGTCCTAAGCTTTCAATAGGGGGGAATGCCATCTATAACTCGGGGCAGTACTACCGAGGTGATGAAGCAAACCTATTAGGAAAAATTGACGGTTATTCTGTCGTTAATTTACGGGCAGATTACAAAATTAATCCTAAAGTTAAGCTTTTCACAAAGGTTGATAATGTCTTTGATGAAGAGTATTCCAGCTTTGGTTTATTGGGTGAGCCAGATGAAGTATTCGACGGATCTGGTGTAGGTTCTAGTCCTGCTATGGATAATCCCAGATTTGAAGGAGCGGGTGCTCCCCGTGCTGCTTGGCTTGGTGTGAAAGTGTCTCTCTAGCGTATAAACTCGTATGTCATTTTGTAGGCCAGACTCTAAAGTCTGACCTACCCACTGATGTGTTTTTCTGATGAAATCTCTTTAATGCAAATTAATTCAAACGATATTGTAAAGGCACAGAAAAATTCCAGCTTGCTCTATTGAGATTAGCGGGAATAGGTAATCGCTTATTTATTTTCTGCACTGTTCTTAGTGCCGCATCATCCAGTCGCTTATGTCCCGAGCTTTTGCTGACTCTCAAGTTCTTGAGTGTGCCATCGCGCAATAAAGTGAATGCCACAACCACGGTACCTTGTTGTCCTGATCGTCGTGCTCTGGACGGATATTTTTTTTTCGCGAGAATGGCTTTTCTAACGCTATTTTTGTATGCGTTAGTAGCCGGCCCATTGGCTGCCACCGCAGGTTTTGGTTGTGCTTTTGGAGCAGGTGGCGATGCTGGTCGAGGTCTCACTTGTCTAGGGGGGCTTGGCTGCGCTTTGGGTGGGGCTGGACGTGCCTGTTTAAGGGGTTGAGTTTTTTGTTTTACAACAGGCTTTGGTTGCACTTTGGGTGTGGCTGGACGTACCTGTTTAACAGCTTGGATTTTCTGTTTTACAACAGGCTTAGCTGGTTTTGGTATGACCTTAGCCACTACTTTTTTCTTAGGTTCAACACTTTTCTTGGGCTTTGGCTTTTCCTTAACAGGCTTTGGTGTTGGCTTTTTCTTTTTTTGAATTTTTACGATGGGTGCAGTTATTGGCATTGGAACAGGCGTAATTTCTGCTTTGGGCTTTGGCAACTCTTCAACGATAGGCTTAGGAGCAGGTTCTGCAACAACAGGCGGTGTTGGTACAAACATAGAGAGTTTTAAAGGAATTTCCTTGGGTTTTTCTTTGGGAGCAATATCAGGTTTGTTAAAGAAAAAACTGAAGGCTAGAGAAAGCGCAATGATGTGAAGCAGGGCAGAAACAACAATGCCAAATAGATGGTTCATTGCTCGGAAGGGTCAACCATAATAGACAGGTTTTCAAGTTTTCGTTCTTTCAATAAGTCCACAATAGTGATGAATGCTTCGAAAGGAACGGTTTTATCAACGGATAGAACGATAGAAGTGTCTGGTTTTAATGTGTCCAGCTTTCCAGTAAGTTCTGCTTTCTCGACCTTCAAATCATCGAAATAGAACTGCTGTTTTGGGTCAATCGTAATGGTAATTTTTTCTTCCGTTTTATCAATGGCGCTAGCATTATCCGCAGTCGGTAACTTCAGGTCGATCTGTTGATGGTTAATAAAAGTTGCCGTCAATAATACAATCGCCAACAGCACCAACATGATGTCTATGAACGGAATAACATTGATTTGATTAAACGGTTTCATGGGGCTTGAATCTGGTTCCAGCGAGCAGTTAATACTTCGACTTTACGCAACAGCGCGTTATAAAAAAGAATGGCCGGGATAGCGACCAATAAGCCAACGGCAGTGGCCTTAAGTGCCAGAGATAAGCCGATCATAATGGCTGCAGGGTCAATATTACCGCCTGCCTTGCCGAGATCGAAAAAGGTAACCAGAATGCCGAAAACTGTCCCTAGTAAGCCAATATAGGGAGCATTAGCTCCTATTGAGGAGAGTACGGTTAAGTGATTCGTTAAGGCAATATTGAGTTCATCCGGGTGTGTGTAATTCTCTAGTTTGATTCTGGCATAGAAGATATATCTTTCGATGATCATCCACACCATAACGAAGCTCATGAAGCCTAGTGTGCCAAAGATAAAATAGTCGAGGTAGAGTTTGATAAATTCCATATAAGACCTGTTGTTGGTTTTACCTTTAATGGGTGCATGTTCCACTACCCAGTTATGGGTTGTTAGTAAATTAAGGCAGCTAAATGCTGCGGTGAGTAGCCTATCAACTAATTGATCAATTTTTTAAACATTCTAGTTTCCTACCTTTTAACTCAGGAAATCGTTAACTTGTTCCCATTCCTTATTTTTAACCATCACAAACTGACATTTTCCATGTGATAGAGAAGCCCATAGGTTCCCGATATTTCTATCAGCTTTAACTTTATCTGTACTCCACTTATCAGCACCTTTATATTCAATAACAAGTATAGAATCATTGGGTAACACACAAATATAATCAGGATAAAATCGATCAACTGCTTTTTGCAGGAAGAACGAGCAACCTTCTTTTCTTACCAAGTTACGCACCCAAAATTTAACCCGGCCTTTCTCTGCTTGTTGATCTAGCCAACAGGCACATTCGAATTCTTCCCCCGAATCAAAATCCCCAATCTGTCCGTAGTAGTGTTTTTTGAAGTTGTAATACCCATGCTTACTGGTATTGGGGTCATAATAACTACTGGGTGAATAAACTTGAGGGTTGAAAGTAAAGCTATAAGTATCATTAACTGCAAGATTGTGGCCAGATTCATCCCCGAATAAAGTAGTTTGATAGGCTTCCGTTACAGCACTTTTCCTCAAGTGAGTGATTCTTTGTTCTATCAGGTCTCGAATAAAAAATTTCTGCTGGTTTAAACGAGCTATATCGTAGTCAGGAACATCCAGCAAATGTCGAACCCAGGCAGCAACAAACGCTATTTTATTCTCATGCGTGATAGATTCTTCAGGTATATTTTGGCATAACCAGGCAGATACCTTGGTTTCATCCCAATGTTCAGGCTGATAAGCCAGACCAAGATCACGCTGTAAATCCGCGATAAAAGTGGTCGTGATTTTCCCTTCATCAGAAATATCAATCTCACCGCCCTCACTTACCTTCATAGCAGCATCCAGCAACATTAGCTCATCTCTAACTGGATGTGCATCATAGATAGATAAATCCCACGGATATTCCAGCAACTCAGGATCGTCGAAAAGTTGTAACTCGCCCTGCAACTGCACAGCTAATTGAGGAATACGAAAAACCTCACCTTGTTCAGCAGGTGTAGTAAACACTTCAATCGCTGAAGTACGGCTTATTTCTGCCGCTTCCTCAATAGCTTGTTGAGAAATGAAATCATCAATACTGGTTTTCAGCTCTTGTGTTTCTTCGACAGAAAGTGGCTGCGTGATAGTTAGCGTTTTTTTCTTGTTGTCCCATGTCACTTTGTCCTTTACAGGTTTTGTGACAACTTTGAGATCCGGTTTCTTAACCAATTGAATCTGAATAGGTTGCATTGTCACTTTACCGCCATCCAGATCCAAACGTCCTTGATCAGGATTGGCGGCTTGCACAAACTCCTGAACATTTTTACGCTCAAAACCAGCACCTGTCACTAAACGATCCCGTAATGCACTAGCCGTATCGCTAAAACTTCTGGAAACTACAAAGGCATAGGATTGATTCAATAACGGCGAAGTACGTTGTTTGGCACCTGGTTGACGCAATACTCGTCCAAGTATCTGCTCGACCGCTGTTGAAGAATGCAATGAGGCAATACTCACTAAAATATAGGCAGATGGACAATCCCAACCTTCAGCTAATGCCTTTTGCGTAATAATATATTTAACGGGGCAATCTGGATCAGCAATGCCTTTTTTAAACTCTGTATCAATTTGTTCTAGCCCTTTCTCTTGTCCTGTGGCGATAATAATCTCGTCATCAGGAATATTATGATTATCAATCAACTCCTGTTTCACCTGATAAACATCCCGCGTTTCGATGCCTTTACGTCTGGCTTCTGCTTGTATCAAAACAACCGGACGCAAATAGGCTTCACCTTCGCGCTGTTCCTGAACCGCTACCGTCTGCAATTCTCCACGTCTGGCAATCGCATCAGCCAGACAGTGTTGCCAATCTGGTTCAGTCTCCAAACGAATAGGCAGCTTAATCATTTCTTCTGCTTTTAGTTCAGAAGCCGAAATACTGTGTAAGACATTGGAAGGCGTTTTCACTAAATCCGGTGTTGCAGTTAATTCCATAATTCCGGCAGGGCGAAACTTGGCAAGTGTATCAAAACCAAGTTCTGTACGACTATTATGAGCCTCATCCACAATCACAAACGGGCGACGAAGACGTAAAGCATTGGCTAATGAATACGGCATTGTTTCCCCATCATTTAGCAACTCTGTTTTTTGTATTGCACTCAAGTGTTCAAAATGATGCATCAATGCACCTGATGACTCATACACCTTGCGAGACTCTGTATCTTCGACTTGAAATGCTTGGCGCGTTGCTACAATTACCGTAGTGGAAGTATCTAATGTAGCTCGCGTCATGCTTTTGGCTTCATCCAGATCAAGTACGTTAATATCCCCCGCTTCACGTAAAGCAGCATGTAAAGGGTGCTGATGATCTCTTAAGCCTTTCAGCGTTTGATCACGAATTTGGCGTGAGGGAACCAGCCACAAAATCACGCTGTAATCAGAACGTAATAAATGCCGATTAATGCTTTGAACACTTTTTGCCGCGAGCCAGGTTTTTCCTCCTCCTGTAGGAATTCTTAGACAAAAATACGGCATGTCAGCCGGAAAACCCTCCAGTTTGTTGTAACTGAGCCCATTTCCCCAAAGTTCTTCAGTAACGGCGTTGAACGCAACGGACGGATTCGGTAACAAATGACATTGGCGAAAGAACAGCTTGGTACTATCGAGGACTTGTTGTTGGTAGGTCTTGGCTTCAAATCGCATGGCTAGACTTCTAAAGAATAAGGTGTTTGTTTGAAGGTAATCTGTTCGCGTTTTGCCCATGTTGTCCCACGTATGGCCGCTGCATAGATAACCTTTGCGCCCTTAAATTCAGGCAATATCTTATAAACAGGCTGCGTAAGCACATTTCCCCCCTGGACTGAACGGTCTTTTAATATGCCATTATATAACAAGTAAATGGCACGATTCTCATGTATTCCTAATAAAGGTGATGTCGCATCACCTGTAAAGCCGCTCCCTGTTTCGGCAAACCAGACAAATTCCGCTAATTGGGCAAAGGTAACATCTTCACGTATTTGCCCTGATGCGGTGAAAAGTGGTTCTTCAGATAAACAACAATATTGAAAGCCTGACTTGAGTCCCTCTACATATCCACCTTTAGATTTTTTTGTTTTATATCCCTTAATAACTCTCTGTATTCTCTTCTGCGTCACATTCTCGGCTATATTTGATTTCATTTCAGTAATAATAAAACGCCTGTTATGTCCATCTGCATTGTTTAACTTTAAAACAGCATGTGCTGTTGTTCCTGACCCGGCAAAGGAATCCAGTACAATATCATTTTCAGATGTAGTAAAACTAATGAGTTCTTGAATAAGGTCAACTGGTTTAGGAAAATCGAATGGACGATTATCTTCTGGGAATATGTCTTTAATTTGGTTTGTGCCAATACGTCCATCAAGCTCAAATAAACTTGGCAATTTTACACGATAATCGTTCGCGTAAACTTTCAGCTCTATAAGTTTGGTTTCATCGTTCCCAAAAATTATACGTCCATCTTGTAATAACTCATTCATGGTAGATTCTGGAAATCTGTATCCCATCAAGGGTTGTTTACAAGGTTTGCTTGTTAGTGGATGAATGACATCGTAGCGATAACCTTCCTTACCAGGGTTATGCACGCTTCTCATTCCAGTATAAATACCACCCTCATCAATAAATTTATAATCCTGGAAAGGCCACAGCTCAGATTTGTTTTCTCGAAACCATTTTGTATATATTTTTTGCCTTTCTTCTTGATCAATGTGGTTATTTATGAATTCATTTCCAATATTTAAAAGCAAGTCTTTAGCAGCTAAATTAGGAGACTTCCATTCTTTAGGGAGCTTTGATAATTTCTTTGCGTAACAAAAAACATATTCGTGTTCAATGGCGATTTTAGTAGGGTTATTATCGGTTGCATTTTTCCAAATAATTGTTCCAACTCGATTATTAACCCCGAACAGTTCATCTAATAGCACACGCAAATTTCCATATTCATTTTCATCTATACTAATGAAAATTACTCCATCGTCTCTAAGAAATTCTCTTAGTAAAGTAAGTCTTGGTAACATCATGCACAACCATTTATCGTGACGTGATAAATCTTCTGCTTCAGCTCCAACCGTATTTCCGAGCCATTGTTTTATTTCTGGACTATTAACATTATCACTATAAATCCAGCCAGATCTCTTTCCTGATTCGTCTCTATCGTCAACCCCAGTGTTATACGGCGGGTCGATATAGATACATTTCACCTTGCCTGCATAGCGAGGCAGCAAAGCTTTTAGTGCATGCAAATTATCGCCTTGTACAATCAGATTGCCAGAATCGCTATCACCGCAAGAAAGCTCCTCGACAGGCTCAAGCAGACGGTAAGGCACATCTTTGTGGTGCTTTACAACCGCTTCTTTTCCAATCCAGTTTAATGTTGGCATTCAACGCTCCAATACGCCTTGCAAATATTCAGAAAAAGAATAATAACCCATCCAAGCTAATATCAATAACTTACAATTTTAGAAAGTACTTAGTGCCGAGAAATACTCTGCTGGACTATTGTCACATATGGTCTATGTGCAGGAACATGCACAAATGAGATTAGAACTTACACTTTGAATTACGCTGATCTATACCCAAAGTATCGAGGTTATTTGTCTGATGCAAAAAGCCCTTAATAGGCGCTCGTTCTACCACCCAGTTATGGGTGGTTAACAAGATAGGTTGGCGCAACTGCTTGTTCCACGGGCGAAAGCTGGAAGCATTGCCCTTAAAGGTATCCAGCAGATTTTCTTCAGAAGTCAAATAGCTGCTTAGCGTTTTTACATCGGTACTTTTCGTTGATTGAATAGCCCCAGCAATTGCTTTAACAGCCATCCAGGCAGCCCAGTCGGTATTTGTCATTGGGCGTTTATGTTTTTTCTCAAAACGCTTTTCAAGTTGTGGTGCACCATGGCGATCCCAGGCCCAATGCCACGCCGAGGCTACCAATCCTTCGGAACCCACAATCAGATTGGGTTTGAGGGTTTGATAAGGCGTACTGCGCGCAAACTCACCCTGAGAATCAGCAATATAAATGGCATCATGGTCGCCATTGCTGAGTAAGGCTACATTGTTTTTATCACGTTCGCGTGGGTCATTGCTCAATACGAAAGGGCGTTTCTCACTGATCTTTAATCCATAACGTTTGGCCGCAACACTAAAGGCGGCGGTGAGCAATTTATCTTCTGCCAGTGGGCCTTCCAGTATTAATACATTGTGCCATTTCTTGGAAATAAGGTATTGCCCCAAGGCATCAGCTAGCATGGCATGACTGGGTAATGTGTGAAAAAGGTTAGGTTGGCATTGTGTTTCACGTAAAGCCGTTTCGTAGGCGGAAGTGTTGAA
>CACVAY010000117.1 GCA_902727985.1 uncultured Thiotrichaceae bacterium
TTTCCAGTGATGCTTTAGCCACTGACCAATTAAGAGCTTCCCAGGGGATGGTTTTTAGAAAAAAACGCTGAATCGTGCGATAACTTCCCCCTTTACCAGTCCAGCGGCTAATGCCAAGCATGGTGATCCTTCCCGTCATCATGAGCATCGCCTGACTGATCATCTTTAGCTGGCGGGAAGTACTTGTATCAAGCAGAGGGTGCAGGCAACTTAAAAGCGTGATAATTTGATTCATGAGCAGTTGTTGTTATTTTCATATGCGTTGTGGTGACTGCATATGCTAACAACTGCTCACTTATTCGTCCTAATAATCCCTATATTTGGCGAAGGTATTGTCTAAACTAACGATTTTAATCCTCATCGCGTTTAATTGTATAGGGTTTTCATATGGAAACACGCTTAATCAAACAATCAAAATTGATCAATTGATAGTAAGTTTCGAGCCAGTGCTCTATAGACTCTCCAAGAGCAATAATGTAAATGATGAGTTATTACTTAAAAAAGCCACCATCAGCCTAAATGGTGTTTTTCTTTCAGAGTCTAATGATAAGTTAGCCCTTTATGCCATAAAATATGGTGATATTGTATCCCCTCATGCCATACAAAAAATTGTTATCCAACATAATTTCGACAATTCTGACGATCTGTCTGCAAGCCCCACCCCTTTAGCTACATTATCAACAGAAACCCTTGTAGAATTTATAAATAAAACCAAGGAAATAACCCTTAAAAATAATCATTCGAATACCCAAAAGCTCATACTAAACATGAAGCTTCTCGTCGTACCAAAGGTGTCAGGTGGGTTTAATTTAACACCTGTTGATGCCAACTACAGCCCAAAAAGCTTAAAAAAGGAAATGGTTCATTTGCTTAAACTTGACTTTGCTAGATAAGTAAAATAATAGCCTATTAGTCTAAAAATAAGTCCACCCCATCATGCCTGACTTCTCTACCTCTCAAATTATTGCCCTTTCACTAATGTTTATGTGGGCAGGGTTCGTCCGAACGGGTATCGGTTTTGGTGGTGCTGCATTAGGTTTGCCACTGCTCTTATTAGTACACCCTGATCCCCTGATTTGGTTACCCATTATTGGCGTCCACCTGCTATTTTTCTCGGGACTCACATTAAGTAAACGCTTGCATAATGTGGATGTTTGATCGCTCGATTCATTCAGAAAAAAGATGGGTTGATAAATTATTGCTAATGATTGGCGGATACGTAGCGGGAACGTCAAAGCAGCCTTAATGCTGATACCTGTGGCAGCTATTGGACATATTCTTGATTTGAAGATGCATGAACGTATTATGCAAAATGATGCCTCATTCAAACAATGGATTGGAGGAGCACTTGCCTTAATCAGCATGGGCGCACCTGCTTACATCAACAGCAAACAGACACACACCTGAAGTATCTACTACTTATTAGCCCCTTCAGCTTCCGCTACTACAGGCTTACCCATGATTTTTGTGGGTTGCGGTTCCGCATTGCAGTAACTCCAGTTAGCTACCCAACGGCTCGGGAACTCCTTGTCGACGAAATGCAATTGAAACCTACCCCAGTAATAGGTCATCTTGCCATCATAACCAAGGCGCGCGGTACGGCATTTAGTCTGCGCATTGAACTTCGCCCAATAGCCATCGTAAGAGCCTCGATTTTCATAAACTTGCGCTAGACCATTGATGTAGATAACACCTGGGTCTTCTTTCGATCCATACGTCCAAACCGCAACAGGACCTACCTCATCCTGATAAACAAATTGACCGGCATTGGTATCCCAAACCTCATCAGCTGAAGCAGTTGCACCCAATACTAATAATGATGACATAACGATAGTTTTTAAAAACTTCACAGACATATAGCTAACCCTCTTGTTATTTATAGCCCCATATCTTGGGGAATTATCAACGATCTTTTCTTACCACTTTTTTGGATCGATAGTGTAAGCATAGCTCGTTGCTAGTGCCTAAACCGAGATAATTTAGAAAAAAATTCTCGGTTTAAGAGAATTCAAAATACAGCGATTTGCTTCAAGAACCCAATCTGACACTGATATTTCACCACAATACTGCACACCCAGTAACAAAGGCATCATCGGCTCTCCCTATTCATGATATGATCGGACGATCAGTATTACGAAGCCGTGTTTCTATTTTCTCTTCTGCTGTCCAGGCGCAGCCCTTAATCAATAACAACAAAAACAATATTTCTCCACCATACGTCCATTGGCGTACTGATTTTTCACTTCATATCTTATTGTATGTAGTACTCCCCCTGCCTTACTACCAGGCGTTTTGCTTGCATTCAATCCAATCACATATTCACTTAGGGAAAACCCATGAATATAGAAATAATAACGACTCCCAATGACACATTAAAAGAAAGCGGTTTTGGATCGTTGAATGCTTGTAATAGCGTATTAAATGCAATAAAAGCATTACATTACAGTGTTAGGTTAAACGTTTGCACAACCGAAGAAAACCTAGCTGAAATCGTCAAAAGAAGACCTGACCTTGTGATCCTAGCGGTAAAATATATCCCTGTTAAAGAGGCTGATGACATTTGGTTGTCTGATTATTTTTCCCAACATAAAATCAATTACACAGGTTCAAAAAGAGAGGTACTGAGATTTGATTCGAATAAAGTACTCGCCAAAACACATCTCATCAATAAAGGTATTAAAACAGCCAATTACTTTATAGCCGCCCCTGGACAGTTTAAAAAGGAAAGCGATTTACCCGTTGTATTTCCGCTGTTTTTAAAACCGCTTGATGCGGCGAATGGAAACGGGATCGATGACTTATCCTTCGTCACCCACTTCAAAGATTACGAAAGTAAAGTTGCATCCTTATACGCTGCTTTCGATCAACCGACTCTGGTAGAAGAATATCTCGATGGTCGTGAATTCACAGTTGCAATCATAAGAACAGCCAACAAAAGACTCAGTGTGTCTGCTGTTGAAGTCATACCTCCAACATCAGCGCATGGGCTCAGAATTTTGGGCGCACAAACTAAAAAAGATGACTCAGAAAAACTCATTAAAATTGTCGACCATGAAGTAAAAAACAAAGTGGCCACACTCGCTATTGCGGCATTTAATGCTCTGGGTGTTAGAGACTACGGTCGCGTCGATATCAAGACCAACAATCATGGCGAGTGCTTCTTCATGGAAGTGAATCTCGTGCCAGGAATGACAAAAGGCTCTAGTTATTTCCCAGAGGCCTGTGAGATCGCCCATAAATTCACATACGAGAAAGTAATCGAACTTCTCATCTCCGGTGGCATTGCCAGAGCAGCCACCACCACGCCTCCGCATACTCAGCGTGGCTACAATAAGTCACTGGCTACTGCCATATAATAGCCAGACTGGGTGATTCACGAAAGCTCGTGTTTCTCACCTTTGCAGGCACAAACTCATTTAGGAGTTTGTGCCCCTATCATACCAACGTCTATCGAGAACACGAGGGATAGCTTCTCCCTATCAGATGACACTTTCAGCGATGAATTTATGCAAGAACGGGCTTCGGCAGAGTGACTGCATCTAAACACCTAGAGAATGAATACCAACAACAGCAAGTTATGGGGATTATTTTCGAGAAATGATAGATATCTTTCAGAAATAAAGAAAGCTAGCGAGGTAAGAGGGATTTGAACTAATCACTCTCAGCAGGACACCAAGAGTGATTTCTTAAGTGGCTTAGTAGCCGCCTTTACGTGCAATGTATGGCAAACCAGCAATGCGGTTACCTTGTTTAGAAGGCGCGCCAGGAAAGAGGTTATAAAGAACTTTACTGTTAACCTTTTTGCCCCAAATCTTACTCATGCCTTTATTGATAACACGCTCCATTGGTTGCTCGTTATCATCAAAATACATGTTACGTAAATAACTGAGTACGTCAAAGTGCTCTTCTGTCAGTTCACTCATGGTATCATCAGCTGCAGCCAATGCTTTTGCTACCTCTTCAGTCCATGCATTTGGATCCACCAAGTTACCATTATCATCGAGTTCGATGCTTACACCATTTACGTCGAGACTTGCCATCACAAATTCCTCTTATATAGTTATATAGAAAAGTTCTTACTCACGAATTCAGCGTCCGCATTCTTCCTTTCGTTGTAATGCTCGCTAAAATCACGCTGAAACGCTACCACTGCTAAAGTGGGCGTCGCATATTTAACGGAGAACTTTGTCATAAACCTAAACAGATGTCATTTCCCCACATGAGATATACCCAACCCCTGATTAAGCTGAAGATGTGCTTACCCTAAAGGGATATTCAACTATCTTAGGAAATGCTGATATAGTCTGCGTACAAAATTTTCGAAGATTTTTGATTGGAGACTCACTATGAGCGATAAAGCTGCACTAATTAAAGAGATGCTTGATATGCAAGCACAATTCACTGCTGATGAACAAGCTGGCAAGTTCAACGCTGAAGATTACTACATTGGTGAAGGTAAAGCATACCGTGAAAAATATCAGGAACTTGCTGATAAAGTACGTGAAGTAGCATCTGCAGAAGCTAACTTCTGGAAGTAATTCCAAAGTAGTTTCCAAACCTGCCTAGGTAATGCCTACGCGGGTTTTTTTGTGCCTGTTATTTTTTAAAGAGAATTGCTAACGCTCTAGACATTCTCGGACAGGTTTGAAACTACGCCGATGCTCTGGGGATACACCATAATGTTGAAGTGCTGCACGATGTGCCTTTGTAGGATACCCCTTATGCCCTGCAAAGCCATATTCAGGATAACGCTTATCTAACTCGATCATCTCATTATCCCGTGAGACTTTGGCAATAATAGACGCCGCACTAATTTCTGGTTCAGTCAGATCACCTTTGACAATCGCCTCCATGGAGCACGACATGTCGAGGCAAAACTTGCCATCGATTTTTAGATGATCAGGTTGTATAGATAGTCCTGACACGGCTCGTTTCATCGCTAATAAGCTAGCCTGAAGAATATTGATCTCATCAATCTCCCCAGCTTCCGCACGCCCAAGTGACCATGCCAAGGCTTTTTCACGAATTTCAATATCGAGCGCTATGCGTTTCTTTTCTGATATTTTCTTGGAATCAGTCAATCCCTCAATAGGATTTTCAGGATCAAGAATAACCGCCGCCGCCACCACTGCTCCCGCCAAAGGCCCTCGTCCCACTTCATCAACACCTGCAATCATTCGCATCTTCATTCCTTGAGTTTTATAACAAGTCCACCTTCTGCGACATTGATATGTTCAACGCCATCCGCAAAAGACTTCCAGAAACCTTCCTGTCCACCAAATTCATTTACAAGATCAACATTCTTCAAGCCCCCAAGCCAAGCATTAGGGATTGGCACACCCCAGACGCTCACACCTTTAAGTACCACAACAGGACGTTCATCCTTATAGGCCAATTCCATACCCGCTGATGCTTTTAGGGTTTTTCCTCCTAAAATAGGGAAATCAGGGTCTAAGGGAAAAAGCACTTTGGCACTGGCAAGGTTATCCGAAAGGTCTATTGCAACTTTGTCTGCCAAATCGGTGTTTTTGGCTAGCAAGGCATTCAATTCTCTTTCAGAAAAAGTAACTTCGCGCTTAGCTCCTTCTTCCGAGTATTTTTCAGGCTGCAAAGTTTCAGGCATCTCAGCCTCAGCATTATTGGGTAACGAGATACCGAAAGTTTTGAGTTTTTGGCTAAGCACCGTCTCTTCCTTTTGATCAAGATCGACAGGTTTAAACTGTTTGGGGAATAGATAATTTGTCATTAACCAAATGGTTAATCCGACAGAGAGAATAATCGTCAACAGCATAATGGCAGCGACTTTTAAACAGCCCATGCCTTGTTTTTGTTCGGTGTCCATTGTGTTGCGATCCTCTTAAAAAACTATTCCCCCATTGTAACAAAAACTTGTACTATGTTTTCTCTGGTTTATAACCATGATAAAAATCACAGAACCAATAAACGACACGACACTAATGGATATTCATTTACAAGACCAAACCGAAGTTCATCTGAGCTATATGTTAGATGCTGATTTTAATCTCACTCTTGAAAAAGAAGCACTTTACTATGGTGCTATCGCCATGATGGTGACCTCTTTAGGAAAATGTACTTTCGCTGTGCTTGATCACTATGCGCTACGTATGGATCTCGACCCAAATGAGATTAGGATGATTTTAAACTGGGATTTCAATCATGAACCGACAACCATCAAGAGCATTGATCTTAAAATCCTTTGGCCTAAACTAGAAGACAAACGCATCAAATCTGTACAACGCGCTTCTCACAAATGCACCATTCATAACACCATTAAAGACTGCGTAGATATTACGGTTAGCGTTACCAACCAATAGGAGCCACTATGAAAAACCTCGATTCCCATCATGTTTCTTTAATTAAAACACTGGATATCGAGCCTAACATCCCCTTGTGGAAGCGCGCCCCGACTAAAGACATGGATGGAAACAATGTTGTCGATTTTATGATGCTAATCCCGAAACTGAACAAAAATGGCAAGCAGCACATCAAAAACACTATTAATAAACTCAGCCTCGTTTTAGAACATCATTCCGAGCATATTGTCTTTGCTGATTTGAATATGAAAATCAATGTATTGTGGATTTCTATCAAGCCAATCAAGGGGGTATGCATTGAGATCCCGGCAGATATTCGACGCGCTGTACCTGAAGCTGTACTAATTTCCGAACAATACGAATAAGCGATTAATTCCATTAATCGCTCAAAAACCAGACAACAACTTGACATAAGCTGAATGAATGCTTAACAATAAAGCCATTGTTTCATTGTCTGGGAGTTCATATGGATCATTTTCACCACCCTGCAGTTGCCTGCAAAATGTGTGGCAGCCTTCACACGCGCCGCATACATCGTACCTTTTTTGAAATACACCTCTTTCGTGTCAAAGCGATTGTTCATTGTGGTGAATGCCACAAAGACTATATCTACAAGTAAAAAGTAGACTACCCTTAAAGAGTACTGCGCATTCTTTAAAACTTTATATTCGGCCATATATTAATGGGTCGGCGTTATGTCTTCGCCAAAATGCCAGTGCTCTGTTTCTATTTCTCAACACACAAAAATAGCTTCTTGAATTCCCTGCTCTACGCACTATATCTATAGTAACTAAACAACATTTTCTAATAGGTATATATTATGCGAATGGACAAACTCACGAGCAAGTTTCAACTTGCTCTGCAAGACGCTCAGTCGCTTGCTGTCGGACAAGACCATCAGTTTATAGAATCCATCCACCTAGCGATTGCCCTACTCGACCAAGAAGGCGGCTCTACACGAGGCTTGCTCAGTAAGTCCGGAAGTAATGTCAATGCAATTCGTTCACAACTCGGCGAAGCACTAGACCGTTTGCCAACTGTAGAAGGGACTGACCCAGGTGAGGTGCATGTTTCTAATGATTTAGCAAAGCTACTAAATCATATGGATAAGCTTTCTCAGAAACGAAGCGACCAATATATTTCTTCTGAAATGTTTTTATTGGCTGCCGTTGAAGATAAAGGCACAGTGGGTGATATTTTACGCAAGAACGGATGTACAAAAAGCATCGTCGAGAAAGCCATTGATGATATTCGCGGCGGTCAATCCGTGAATGACCCAAATGCAGAAGACCAACGTCAAGCACTCGACAAGTACACGATTGACCTCACCGAGCGCGCTGAACAAGGCAAGATTGACCCTATCATAGGTCGCGATGAAGAAATTCGTCGTATGGTGCAAATTCTACAACGTCGTACCAAAAACAACCCCGTGATTATTGGTGAACCCGGTGTCGGTAAAACAGCCATTGTGGAAGGTCTTGCACAACGGATAGTCAATGGTGAAGTGCCGGATGGCATTAAACACAAACGTTTATTATCACTGGATTTAGCAGCCCTGCTTGCAGGTGCGAAATTCCGTGGTGACTTTGAAGAACGACTCAAAGCAGTCTTGAGTGATATCGCAAAGTCAGAAGGCAATGTGATCTTGTTTATTGATGAGATTCATACCTTGGTGGGTGCGGGTAAAACTGAAGGCTCTATGGATGCGGGCAATATGCTCAAACCAGCGCTTGCGCGTGGTGAACTGCATTGCATCGGTGCCACTACACTTGACGAACATCGCCAGTACATTGAGAAAGATGCGGCTCTGGAACGCCGCTTCCAAAAAGTCATTTTGGCTGAACCTACTGTGGAAGATACGATTGCCATTCTGCGTGGTTTAAAAGAGAAGTATGAAATTCATCATGGTATTGACATTACCGATCCGGCCATTGTCGCTGCTGCAACACTTTCGCATCGCTACATTACCGATCGTCAATTGCCCGATAAAGCCATTGATCTCATTGATGAAGCCAGTGCAAAAATCCGTTTGGAAATTGACTCAAAACCTGAGGCAATGGACAAACTCGATCGCCGTTTGATTCAATTAAAAATTGAACGTGAAGCACTGAAGAAGGAAGATGATGATGCGTCTATAAAACGTCTTGCCCATCTGCAAGAAGAGATTGACAAGCATGAGTTGGAATATGCAGAACTAGACGAAATCTGGACAGCTGAAAAAGCGTCCGTACAAGGTTCGCAACACATCAAGGAAGCTTTAGATCAAGCTCGTATCGAAATGGAGACGGCCCGTCGCGCAGGAGACTTGCAACGCATGTCTGAGTTGCAATACGGCAAAATTCCTGAGTTGGAAAAGCAGATTGTGGAAGCAACCGCAGCAGAAAGCACGCCACGTGAAAATCAATTACTGAAAAACCGTGTGGATGAAGAAGAAATCGCTGGTGTAGTTTCTCGCTGGACTGGCATTCCTGTATCCAAAATGATGGAAGGTGAAAAAGAGAAACTCTTGCAGATGGAGGATGCCCTTACGGATCGAGTCATAGGCCAGAAAGAAGCAATTGGCGCGGTAGCTGATGCGGTTAGACGTTCACGGGCTGGCTTATCAGATCCAAATCGTCCAACGGGATCCTTCCTATTCTTGGGGCCAACTGGCGTGGGTAAGACAGAACTGACCAAAGCCCTCTCTGACTTCTTGTTTGATTCTGAAGAGGCAATGGTTCGTATCGACATGTCAGAGTTCATGGAGAAACATTCTGTCGCGCGCCTGATTGGTGCGCCTCCGGGTTACGTGGGTTATGAAGAAGGTGGGTACCTAACAGAGACAGTACGTCGTCGCCCCTACTCAGTGATTTTGCTGGATGAAGTAGAAAAAGCACATCCTGATGTATTCAATATCCTCTTACAGGTATTAGATGATGGACGCTTAACCGATGGACAAGGTCGTACCGTTGATTTCCGCAATACACTGATCGTGATGACCTCGAATATGGGTTCTGACATTATTCAGACCATGGCTGGCGAAGAAAATTACGATGCTATGAAAGCAGCGGTCATGGAGATTGTTGGTCAGCACTTCCGTCCTGAGTTCATTAACCGTATCGATGAAACGGTGGTCTTCCATCCGCTTGGTCGCGATGAAATTCGTGAAATCGCAAAGATTCAATTGGCACGCCTATCGGCTCGTCTAGCAGACCGTGATATGAGAATTGAATTCACGGATGCAGCACTTGATCAGCTTGGAGAAGCAGGATTCGACCCTGTGTATGGCGCTCGCCCGTTGAAGCGTGAGATCCAGCAACAGGTTGAGAATGAATTGGCTCAACGAATTCTCGCTGGTGATTTTGCACCAGGTGATGCCATTCAGGCAGATGTCCAAGATGGCACAATCATCTTTCAAGCTAGCGTTCAAACAAACCATTAAAAAAACAGACAGTTATCATCCTCTGGAAACCTGTGTGTTTTCAGAGGACTTTCTCATTATCATCCTTAAAAACCTGGATTCATTAAATCCCCTGCCCCATTACTCCCATCATCAAAAAAAACTTATTGCCATGTTCTTGCCATCAAATCAAGGCATTGTTAGTATTGCGCAAAATTTTTTACCCGACATTCAGCTTAGAAGTTCGAACATTTTTAGGCGTATTAACGACTATATACCCAAATTAGGGGCGCCACACCTAAATCGGCTTGGATGTAAGAGTCAGTAATCTATACGCACTATTTATTATTTTATCTGTTTGTTACTGGCTATTTTCTTATACACTAGCGCAAAATTCTCAAAGACAACCGAGAAAACTAGCAACGACGGCTATTCGTCACCAATCAGAAAACATGTATGAGCACACAATATAACTCTCCATCTGCGGTAAACGCTGCCCAGCAAGAGGCACAGCTAACGTCCCTTTACCCAGAGACCTTATTATCCCCCAGCAAAGGGCTCAATATTCGTGAATTCTGGAACACCTTAGTCAGAAACAAGATGTTACTCACGGTCATCACCGTGCTGGCCTTCATTGCTTCCCTGTTATTCACACTCACAATGAACCCGGTATACCGTGCCAGCAGCACAATTCAAATTGAAAGCCAATCGCCTAAAATGGTGGATGTGGTATTTGAAACAACAGGCCGTAGGCCAGAACGGGATTTTTGGCAAACACAAATTCAATTGTTACAAAGTAATACTATTGCCAGTTCAGTGATGGATGAACTAGAGGTTCGTGATCGTTTTACATCCCGCCCAGGCGTTTTATCATCACTTCGTTCCGCTCCTCCTTCTCCAGAATCGAATTTCTTAAAAGGTCTCCATGTTGAGCCAATAAGTAACTCGCAATTGGTGTTGATTCATTTCGAATCCGGAGACCCTGAACTATCTAGCCAAATCGTCAATACACTCGCAAAAACCTATATTCGATCTAATCTCGAACGTCAGTTCGAAAGCGCAAAATTCACTCAAGACTTTTTACAGAAAGAAAGAGATGCTGCTAAAACGCGCATGACGGAGTCAGAAAAGGCACTTGATGCCTTCGCTCAAGAAAATAACATTGTCAATTTGGACAACAACCAAACCACGAATTCTCACATCATAAAGAAACTGACTGAAGAATTAGTGGACGCAGAAAAGAACTCGATTGAACTCAGCAACGAACTACAACAATTAGAACTTGCAGAAACGAGAGAAGACCCTACGCTATTGTTAAATACACGTTCTATGCAAACATTGCGCAACCAATTGCTCAATGATGAAAATACATATGAAGAGAAAAAACGTCGCTATGGTGGTAAAAGTCGTTCAGCACGCAATGCCAAGAAAAAAATTACTGCGACCATGGAAAAGATCACTGCTGAAGCACTTAATTACAAAAATGCAATTTCCAGCCAGTTAGAATCAGCAAAGCGTAGCGAAGGAAGTCTGAAAGAAAAACTTGATGCTATTCGCCAAGAAACGATGGCTATTCAAGGTAGCGTACATACCTATAACAACCTAAAACGCGAAGTTCGCTCCAACCAAATGGTGTATGAAAACCTGGTTGAGCGCATTAAAGAAGTGGGCGTCGCTGGCGGCATGGACACCAACAATATTTCTGTGGTTGACCCTGCCATTATTCCTCACAACAAGTTTAAGCCAAAGCTTAAAACCAATGTTCTATTTGGCACATTAATTGGTTTCTTATTGGGTATTGCCGCCATCTTTATTCGTGAGTTTATGAATGACTCGATTACTGATGCTGAAGAACTTGAAAGGATCACGAACTTACCCATGATGGGTGCAATACCGACCATGAAAGGTCGAAGCGATGTCGATATTGCTCAACAAATTATTTCCGAGCCACGATCCATTATCGCAGAATCAATACGCTCATTACGCACCGCCTTAAGCTTTTCAACGCAATATGGGGCACCACAAACCTTATTCCTCACAAGCTCCGAGCCCGAGGAAGGTAAAACCAGTATCTCTATGAATTTGGCAGCAGCTTATGCGCTTGCGGGTGAGAATGTGCTGATTATTGATGGCGACCTACGCAACCCATCGCTGGACCGTTTATATAAATTAGACAATCGTCAAGGCTTGAGCAGTTATCTAACGGGTAAAGGTAACTTATCCATGATGATTCAACGTACCGCGACGGCAGGCCTCAATGTGTTAGTTGCTGGCCCATTACCTCCAGACCCTGTTGAATTACTCTCTGGCAAGCGCCTGAACGAATTACTCCATGCAGCGCGTCAAGACTTTGACCGTATCATTATTGATGGACCACCTGTCTTAGGCTTGGCTGACGCGTTGATCCTGGCTAATCTTGCTGATGGTACATTGCTAACGGTACATGCTGATAAGACACTGAAAAACCCGATGCGCGCAGCACTTAAGCGACTTCGTCAAGCACGTGCTAATTTACTCGGTACATTGCTCAACCAGGCAACGAAAATTGACTCAGCATACAGCTACAGTCGCTATGAACATGCTCGTGCTTCATCACAAACTGATGCTGCAACAAGCAATACCCATCGCTCTTAATAATATCCCAAACAACTCGTTGTGATATCCATTATCACAACGAGTACCCCTCACTATGTCTAAGCATTCTGTCCTGCGACTGACCGATATTTCTTTTGAAGAGATAGCATCGCTCTTGAATAAATACCACCTCGAACTACATCTATCTGAAGCCACTGAAGAGATTCCCGGAAGCTTCTGGGGAGATGACGAGGCAGGACTAATTGCCAATAAAATCTATGCCCGCCCAACAACTCCTATTCACTCCATCCTGCATGAAAGTTGCCACTACATCTGTATGGATGATGCACGGCGTGACGATTTAGATACCAATGCAGGCGGTGATTATGATGAAGAGAACGCCGTATGCTACCTGCAAATCCTGCTTGCCAAGCATCTACCATCCATGGGCACGCCACGGATGCTTCAAGACATGGATACATGGGGCTACACTTTCCGCCTAGGCTCAGCACAGGCCTGGTTTGAAAATGACGCTGAAGATGCTCAGCAATGGTTGCAAAGTCACAAGCTGATTCAGTCAAACAATAAGCTTAGGTATACACTCCGCGACTAAGAGCTGAGGACTTTTCTCTGCACCTTAAGACGAAACTTTTCTCCCCACTCATAACTCAACAGCCCCAATAAAATCAATGCTGCACCATATACGACGGATAGCGTAATCTGCTCATTATTCCAATAATGCCCCACCATCAATGCCGTTACAGGCGTGACAAGTGTTATGAGTGATACTCTCGAAGCTTCAACGTGATTGATTAAATAGAAATAGGCACTAAAACCAACCACTGAACCAAAGAAAGATAAGTAAAGAATTGAGGCGGCAGCACGATTCGGAACATGCTCAGGCCATTCTCCATCAAAAACCCACCACGTGATAATGAAAAGTGGCATAGAAAACAACAAACCACCTGCTGATACGACCAAACCATTGACATTACCGTTGATTGCCTTAATCCAGACAGCTGAACTGGTTTGCCCCAACACGCCAAGCAGGATAATACCCACACCCAGCAGTGTCTTTTCACCAACATTCTGGCTATGCAGAAAGATAATACTCAAGCCGGCAATGCCAACCAGTGCCCCCAATAAACGATTCCACGTCAACGCTTTTTCATTCAGGAAAACGGTTGCCAGAATACCCGTCATGACCGGTGATATCCCCCAGATCACAGAAATCCACCCCGAAGGGATATACCTTGCTCCCCAATAGGCAAACAACATTGCTACATAAATCCCTACCCCCGAGGCTACATAAGTTTGCAGGGCTTTACGACTTCTCAGAAAAGGATAGCGGAATAGAAATACCGCTGCGCTAGCGAAGATAGCACCGAGAATCATGCGCGACGTCACCCCGAATAAAAAACCGACATCCTGACTACTCCATTGAATGGTTAATGGCGTCGTTGACCAAAGAGTAATAACAACTAAAAATGCGAGTGGCACATTCATCTCTTTCACCGTATTGAACGCCTCTTCCTCGAAAAGGCGCTTTCTGTTTACTTACACATTGGGAGACTCATATGCTTTTTAAAAAACAATGAGCCAAAAAAAAGCCGCAGTTGAAAAATCAGCTGCGGCTTTAGAATTCAGAGAGTTTTTAACTAGAAATCATAAAAAACGCAGACAGAGTATTTTCTCCACACTCGGCGGATAATAGTTAGGCGTCTCATTGGCATGTTCTGAAAACTCATGTTTCCAGTGTGAATTCAAAACTTCTTTTATGCAACAAATAATTCTGCTCAAGGAGCAACTCATAGGGATCGATTCAGGTATAATCGCGCCTAATACGAGACATAGAGGCCCTTGCATAGATACAAACAACTCTTGCAAAGTACTCATTTAAACAAATATTGGAGAAACTATGCGGCCTAGTGGTAGAGCAACTGACGAAATGCGCTCTGTTAAATTCACTCGAAACTACACCAAACATGCAGAGGCCTCTGTGTTGGTGGAATTCGGCGACACCAAAGTCTTATGTACAGCTAATATTGATGAAAGAGTACCGCATTTTTTGCGTGGCAAAAGCGCTGGTTGGATAACGGCTGAATACGGTATGCTACCTCGCTCAACGGGTTCTCGCATGGGACGTGAAGCGGCATACGGCAAGCAAAGTGGCCGCACCGTTGAAATTCAACGTCTGATTGCCAAAGGCAAACTCACTACCAGCCCACTCACTGCACAGATTGCCTCTCTATCCGTTGATATCTACAACGATGCACCCGTGCTGGATCTTGACTACTTGGAAGACTCCAATGCAGAAACCGATATGAACGTCATTATGAATCATGCGGGGCATTTCATTGAAGTTCAGGGAACCGCAGAAGGTCATGCCTTTACTCGTGACGAAATGAACAAGATGTTAGGGCTTGCAGAAAAAGGCATTGCTGAAATTATTACCGAACAAAACCAATTACTTGAAACATGAGCATATTAAAAAAAGTTGTTTTAGCAAGCGGGAACCAAGGCAAGCTACGCGAATTTAATCGCATGCTCGCGGACGTCAATCTCGACATTGCTCCACAATCTAAATTCAACGTACCAGAAGCGGTTGAAGATGGCTTGACCTTTGTCGAAAACGCCATAAAGAAAGCCCGTAATGCCGCACAACATACCGGCTTTGCAGCACTTGCTGATGACTCGGGGATCGAAGTTGATGCTCTACAAGGTCAACCTGGAATTTATTCAGCACGTTACGCTGGTTTACCCAGTGATGATGCAGCCAATAATCAAAAGCTCCTTGAAGCTCTCAAAGATACCCCCGAAGGCCAACGCACTGCGCGTTTCCGTTGTTGCATCGTGTATATGAGCCATGCGGAAGATCCATCACCGTTAATTGCTGATGCCAGTTGGGAGGGCATCATCATGCCAAAAGAGTCGGGTGCTGATGGCTTTGGTTATGATCCTTTATTCTTTGTACCAACCCATGGCTGTAGCTCCGCAGAACTTGACCCTGATGAGAAAAACCGTATCAGTCATCGTGGCTTGGCTTTACACAAAATGCTCACAAAACTTCAACAGGTTTATTCATGATTGAAAAACTTTGGCTAGGCTTTCGCTCAACAATATTCATGATCGTTTTCGCAACCAGTACCATTGTTGCAGGACTTCTGACTCCCTTACTTTACTTGATTCCCAGAAAGTATTGTTTACCGATTCTGAAATCCTGGACACACTTTAATGTTGCAGCATTAGGCATCATCTGCGGCGTTAAATACCAACTCAAGAATCCAGAAAACCTACAACAAGAGCGTGCCCATATTGTCCTGGCTAACCATCAATCCACATGGGAAACGATGGCCATTCCCAATCATTTGCCACGCTTTGCCTGGGTACTGAAAAAAGAGCTATTTAAAGTTCCCTTCTTTGGCTGGGCAGTTAAGCTGGTTGAACCCATCGCTATTGACCGCTCTGCGGGTCATTCGGCTATTGATCAAATCAAAGACATTGGCACAAAGAAATTAGAGGAAGGAACCTGGATTACCATGTTTCCTGAGGGCACCCGTGTTGTACCCGGCAAGAAAGTGCGTTACAAAATGGGTGGAGCCATTTTAGCAAGCCATTCAGGCTTTCCTATTCTGCCGATAGCACATAATGCAGGAGATAGCTGGCCTCGGCATAGTTGGATTAAAAAGCCTGGCATGATTACGATTAGCATTGGCGAACCGATTCAAACCGAAGGGCGCAGTGCAGGTGATATCATTAAAGAAGTTGAAAACTGGATTGAGACGGAAAAAACACAACTTCCACCATTTTCTCAAAGGTCCTAGCTTCATCTTTAAACACCTCAAAGCCTACTTCTTGCTGCAAACCGCAAATGTTTTTTGATTAAAGCGCTTCGCGTAATCCAGAAGCGCTTTACGATACTCTTGGTGCTTAGCACCATAAATCATATCTCCCATTCCTCCCATAACCAAGGTAGGACAGACGCTTTTCTTTTCTGCATATTGGATCTTATCCACACCGGGCACATCAACGACCATTGAACGTCCTCGGTAATAACCCAACACATAGGCAAAGCCCATGGCATTGGCTGCTGCTGCGTCTTTTTCTGGGTTGCGCGTTTTTAAAATGGCTAACTTTTCCGTATATGCCTGCTCTTCCTGAACAATAATTTCTGCGGCACTTGGAGCTCTCGGCTCATCTGCATTTGCCATTGGAATACCTATTCCTAATAAAATACTGCCTAGTAATACTTTTATTTTCATAACGTTCTGTTCCTGAACAATCCTATTCCCCATAAGACACCAAACATTATCAATAGTTTAAACATAGCCCCACCTCCTCCAGAACTAACCACCACAGAAGATGGCGGGGTACCTGGTGCCTCTCCATCCGTTACATTAACCATTGTCGTGGTACTAGATACGCCACCTTTCCCATCTCTGACCACAAACTTGAACCTCAAATTCCGTGTTTTCGTTGTTAAGCCAGGAAATGTTCTACTCGGTGATGCTGAGGGTAAGGTACTTCTATACAGAGCATTATCTCCAGCATCAACATTCACATCCGTAGCCGTACCAGCATCAAACTGATCCCAATTATAAGCGAGTGTATCGCCATCAACATCGCTGGCAGCCCCCGTTAATGTAAATGGCTCTCCTGCCTTGATAAAAAGGTTTTGGGTAACCGCAGTCGTATCAATATCTGGCGCAGAATTGCCCGTGCCCACTGTGCCACCACAACTTGCACCTCCCCCACTTCTCACAAAAGAGTCGATTTGTTCAATGCTCGCAATATGAAACACTGCGTCCGAATTAGCCTGTAAGTCATTAGCCAAACAAATACCCGCGTAAGCCATAATCGTTGAACCACTGCCCGGCTCATACGCTGTGCTGGTCGTTCGGTTACGACCACTACAACTCCCTGTGTTGCTGTTAAAGGTATGGGTCGCACCAAATTGATGACCAATCTCATGAGAGACAAAATCAATATCAAATGCATCACCTTGTGGCACTGAGAGAGAAGTAAACCCCATCCCCTTACGATTCGCATCACAAACAGAAGACAAACCCGCAATACCACCACTGCCTCCTTGGCTAACCAAATGCCCAATATCATAGGCATTGACGCCAATAATAGAGTTAATAATCCTTGTATTTTGATCTTTTAAATCAAGAGCCTCATTGTAGGGGTTCATCGTATCGGTAAACATCAGATTAGTGCCAGACACCAAAATCAGCTGTAATTCAAGATCCCTTGCATAAATCGTATTCACACGATTAATCGTGGCACGTACCGCATTCAGTGCATTATCAATACCGCCAAAATACCTGGTGTATTGTCGAGTTGCTGCCATTGCCAAACGATAGGTTTTTAGCCCTCTTGCGGCACGTTGCGCAACCTCTGTACCCGCCTTACTCAACCGACTTTCAGGGTGATCATGTAGCGTACAACTGAAGTCTTTTTTGGTATGCGTATCCGACTTATATTTAACGTCATAGCGCTGGTTTTCCCCCAAGAATTCTTGAGGATCAATAATGACAACCTCTCCATCGGGCATAAACAAAGTGGCATGGAAACCAACGGACGAATAATCAATGCGTCCTGTAATTGCGGGATCCGTTGTAGATACCACTTTCCATGCCTGAAAATCATTACCGGGAAATTCTTCAAATGTATAGGCTTCCCCCTGGAATGAAAGGATTTCACCAGAGGGCAATGGCAACTCAACAATGGTGAAAGGTTGGAGGTTTATCTGCCGCTGTTGAGGCTTAACCATTTCTTGAAAAGCAGCCGCATCAAATTGAAAGGCTTTCGCTCCCGATAAGCTGGCCTGTTTAGAAGCATTAGATCTTGTGGCTATTTCTTTCCACACCAGCGAATCAGCGTGCGCTAACGCTGAGACAAGAGACAACACCGCTGCAAAAAAAAGTATTGTGAAGCGCATACAAACCTCCGAAATAATCCGTCACAATCTTCGTTGTTCAGAATGACGTATTCTTAAAAGGTTCAACCAATACGCTTTTTCGAAGACGCTTTTTCTGCACGTTTGACACGGATAGGAACAAACTTGAGTCTCAAGCGTAGAAGAAAAACCACAATCATGAGTATAAAGTGATGAAAATTATACGCACCAGCAGCTGAAGCAGATACCTCATTTGTACTGACTGTCGCTGTATTAAGCAAAGGAGCAACAACTTGAGGAGCCAGCTCTAAACGATCTGACACAGCAAACGCGATAGCTGATACGGAAAAGAAAATACTGTCAGAACAAGAAAGCTTTAAACGCCCCGTCGTCACAATGCCTAAATTGTCGGGTAAGCGCACCGCAGCAGAACCATTGTTCATAACATTTAGCGCCAACGGGTAGTTAAATGACTTTCCATCATCGAGCGATAAATGAATATCCACCAAAGCACATGAAACTGGAGGTAAATGGGTTTCAGCAACATTCCACGTTACCTCAAACACCTTATCTCTGGGGTAAGATATTGCTGGATGTAAACCAAACACTTTGGATGTTTTTATCGTTTGTATCCGCATCTCATCGGCCACAGTAGCCCCTCTGGCATCTTGGACAATAAAACTAAAATTCAGGGAGCGACTCGTGGTAGGAATGGTTTCTCCCAGTATTCTCTCTTTTCCCAATATAACGTTCATTGCCGGAAATATTCGTTGTTGATGATTGCTCGCTGGGTAACTTCGATAGAGTGCATTATCTCCAGTATCCGTATTGATGCTAGCTTCAAGCCCAGTATCCGTTTGTTGCCAGTTATAGCGCAAAGCATCACCATCAGAATCGTTCGCTTCTCCTTTTAAGACAAATGGCGTATAGGCCGGAATGATGTAGTCCCTACCCGCATCAACCTGAGGAGCCGTATTCGCGCGCTCTACTGCCACACCACATTGTTGAGATAAATAGTGATCCCGATGCTTGACGATCTGGCGAATACTGCCGATATGCAGCAAAGCATCTGCGGTATTTTGTAGATTATCGCTACCGCACAATCCCGCATAGGACATAATAGAGGAACCACTGCCTGGCTCATAGGCTGAATAACGATTGCGTTCATTACTCGCACACCAACCATTCGCCCCACCAAAGGTATGTGTAGCTCCTAATTGATGAGCAATTTCGTGCGCTACAAAATCAATATCATAAGTATCACCTGCCCCGCTAACATGTCCTGAAATACCCATGGCTTTGTTATTCGATCGACATGCCCCATGCACAAATGCTAACCCCCCCGTTGATAAATTAAAAACATGGCCAATATCATAGTTTTCTCGGCCAATAATCGAATCAGTAAAGCCCTGATTTTGGAATAACATCGTATCCAGTTGACCACTGAACGGGTTAACATCAGCCGCGGTAACAATCAGCTGATCATTGTCCGCAACCAGTTGGAATCGAATTCCCGTATCACGCTCAAAAATATGATTAACCCGGTTCACCGTTTTCGCAATCGCCGCCATTGCGCCTTGTCGTGTCCCACCATGGTGATTAGTAAACGCTAACGTTGAACTGACAGCCAAACGATAAGTGACTAACTGCTGGGCAAGATTTGTCGTAGAACGTGCCTCAACCCTGTTTTCAGTCCTTTCAGATAGCCCAGCATAATCATCTAAATGGCATTGATGTTCTGGTACAGAGCTTTTGGCATGCAGTTGCTTTTCAGTTGCAACGCGATAAACACTATCGACATGATTGACAGCAAGCTGAATCACCACTGTTTCACCCTTGATCAATAAAGACGCTGATGGCTGCCCATCAATAAGCTCCATCCGTCCAACAACAACATTATCGTCAGTAGAAATCAGGCGGTAGGTTTTCAGACTTGGGTATTTTTCTGCTAATACGGGAGCGAGAACGGACGTTTCCTCTAAACGCACAGTGATTTGCGAATTATCGGGAAGGGGGATTGGTATTTCGCTACCTTGCGAAAAGTCACCCGGATAAACATTCTCTAAACGCCACAAATTTGCGGTGTTATTAACGGCTCTCGTCTGATTAGCATGATGATCATGTTCATTGATTGCCTCCCATTGGAGAGCAAAGATTTCTAAAGAAAATGACATCAGGCAGACAGACAGGACTATATTTTTCAGCATGATAATATCCTCTGCAACATGGGGTTGTGAGGACATCATCAATATTAGAAAGGGCTCAGCACATCAGCGGAGGTACTGCTGGGATTTTTTTTACGATAAAAAAAAGTTCAAAGCGGTTATCGGTTTTTTTTATCCTTATAGACAACAAATGACGCCAAAGAGCCGATAAGTTAAGTTGATGTCTTATTTATGATTCATTATCGTCAATTATCATCCCCTCATCCGTCTCTAACTGCACTTGCTGTAGTACTTGCCCAAGAAGATACGCACGACCATGCAATCGTTCAGCACCTTGCACACTGAAATCGAAACCATAAATCCGCTTAAAAACAAAGCGCCCTCTTCGGCTTCTTGCAGGCTTTATCGATTCTACAGAAACAGTTTGATCAAGTAGCTGAACATTGATTTCTTGGCAAGCACGTTGTGCCGCAGCAATCGCTACTTCTCGACTTTTCATAGAGTCGTGCCAGAAAAGCACCAATAGAGCGATGAACAAGAGTACAATTAGTGAACCCATAATTGCCTTATAAAAATATGATACCGAATCGAAAACCGATAGAAGACTTGATCAAGCAAGTCGCAATTGAAGAGATACTGCCACGTTTTAATAAAACTGGCTATCAAATAAAAAATGATGGCAGCCTGCTGACTGAAGCTGATTTAGCAACGGATAAACGCATACAAAAGGGCCTCGCAGCATTACATCCCGAGATTCCATTTCTCAGTGAAGAAATGCCTGCCGAGCAACAAAAAACCTTGGTTAAAGACTCCGAACAGCTGTGGTGTCTTGACCCTCTTGATGGCACGAGCAATTTTGCAGCAGGCCTGCCTTTATTCGCGACTTCACTCGCTCTGTTTCAAAAGGGCGAAGTCGTATTGGCTTGCACTTATGATCCTGTTCGCGATGAAATGTTTTCTGCCATCAAAGGAAACGGTGCCTGGCTTAATAATAAACCACTCCAGTGTAAACCCAGTGGTTTTGCGTTGAAACAATGTACTGCCATTGTCGATTTCAAACGTCTTAGCCCCAAACTTGCGCAAAGTATTCTGCAAGACCCTCCTTTTAAATCGCAACGTAACTTAGGCAGTTGCGTCATAGAGTGGGCATGGATGGCAGCCAACCGAGGACATATTTATCTACATGGCGGCATGAAATTATGGGATCTTGCAGCTGGCACATTGATTCTTGAGGAAGCCGGTGGCTATGCGTGTACACTTGAAAGTGAAACAGTCTTCAGACCAGCAATGACACCACGTTCAGTCATTATCTCACCCGACAAAGAGCTATTTGATGCCTGGAAAAACTATCTTATTGCACATAGTTAAGCGCGTTTGAATCTCGAGAAAACTACCAAGCCACATCTTCATAAATATCTTCCAGACAAAGTCCTGCCTCATAGGGAGTATCACCCCCCTCACATTGCACATGAATAACTTGATGAGGTTCTAAAATGGCAGACTGCCATTCTCCAGCCTGGTTACGTTGATAATATTCAACGTACTGACGGTTAGAGGCAATTAGAAGATAATACCTCAAGCTGGGGATATTTTTATACGCCAGTAACTTTTCACGGTGATCAATCGCCTCCGTCGAAGGTGAAGAGACCTCTGCAATCAAACAGGGATTATCTTTGAAGTGGCTGTCACGATCATCACTGTCACACGTTAACATCACATCAGGATAGTAAAAACACACCCCCTGATTAATGCGTAGTTTCATATCGCTCATAAAAACACCGCAAGAGCCACCGCGTGCTTTTGCACGAAGTTGAAAGGCAATATTTCCAGCAATACGATTATGCCGTTCATCTACTCCAGCCATGGCATAAACCTCACCTGAAACATATTCATGACGAAATTCTGCAGTCCGTTCTCCTTCAAGATATTCCTCAGGAGATAATACGGGTTTTAAGTGTTGTACAGGCATAATGCTATCCAAGGTCTTTTGATTAATGGCTTCTAAACGCTGTTAGCTACACCTATGAAATACCAGAGCACATATCAATGTCAAGTGAATGAATACCATTCATGCTGCCTCACTCAAGTCTGTATAAGTCCATTACTTCACCTCAACCTCATAACTCACATGGCCTCCATCGCCACCTTTCAGGGTATCCGTAGGTAAAAATGACCAAGTGATATCATCTCCGTTCACACTGGGTGTGCAGCTTGTGAGAGTTGCAGGTAAAGGTATTCCACAAACGGGTGAATTCTTAAGAACCGTATAGATAGGAACAGTATCTTTGATGACCAATTCCGTCAGCCCCGCTGTTCCCGTGTTGCGATAGTAAATACGATATTTGAGTACATTTGTCGGCTTAGCCTCATTCTGCGTTTCTGTCTCTGCTGTCCCTTGCGACGTATTTTCTACTGTCTTCCTTAACTCCAATCTCGACACCCCACCTTCTGTATCAGCACTATTCGCTTTGGTTAGATCAGTGACTTCAAGTGTCATTACCCCCGCTACTGTATTGCCATTAAAATCATAATCCGCACGGATTTTATTGATAAAGCTTTCCCCGTTACTCATATTCGACGGTGCAAAAACCTTATTGATCAAACAAATATCTTTCCCTGCTGTAACCGGTAAGCTCGCCGCAATAGCTGCATTACCATCTGCCCCATCTAGCTGACCATTACAGTCTATATCGCGATAGAGAACACTTGACCAACCTACGCTTGCAGGTACTGAATTATCAGACGTAAAGCTGACATTTCCGTTACCTCTAGTTGTGAATTTATGCGCATAGTGGACGACATTATTAGGCAATACAGTATTGCTATGGTCTGGTGAAAACATTGGCGGTAAAACATCACCAAAATCCTGCTTAATGATGTCGGCATTGCTAACCGTAATGGAGCGCATATTGACAGTAGTAGAGCGATACCCTACCAAATCTCGTGCCGCAGGAGGGCATTGTGCAGGATTTGCGACTGACTCATTAGCAGCTTCGTACAGTGTATAAGGGCCAGTCGTCACATCGGTAAACTGGTAATAGCCTTCAGCATCTGTTTTCGTACTCATGCAACGAGTATTAACGGCATCATACAAAACAACAGTTACATTACTTAAACCATTCTCAGCACTTTCCTTAATACCACCACTCACATTGCTATCATTAAACACCGAACCACTGACCTTCACACCCTCCACTACCGTAAAGGAATAATCCTCTACTTCGCCATCAAATAATGCCACCTTGGCATTGTCAGCGGTAAGATAGGCATCAGTTGAAAGTCGAATACGCATCCAGATTGTCCCTGCCTGGATCGTTCCAGCAGCGATATTATCCCACACCAACTCTTTAACCCCACCACCCCCTGAAGTAACGGGTACAGATGTCGCTTCATTCGCGTCAAATGTTCCACTCTTATCAAAGTCTATCCATGCCATTAAGGTAGCATCTTCTGTTGAGCGATTATGCGTTGAAACATTCACCTGAAAACGCGTATCGAGCATACTTAAAGAGGGTAACAACTGAATACCATCCTCATCATTTTTTCCATCTTGGTCGTCACCCGTGCCGTCATTGCCCCCATTCACGGTATTTTGTGGGAACCTCTCTGTATCTGGAGTAAGCACCCCTAAATACACTGTTGGTGTTTCTGGAATCCCATGACCTGCATCACCATAGGTATCTGGTGCATCTCCATAATCAAACACAGGCTTCAAACCAATATCCAATGTCAAATTTGAAAAGTCATCATTGGTGGTATCTGTAATACCACCAGAATTTTCCCCTAATGGCTCATTACCAACAGGAACTTGTCCTGGCAATGGTGCCGTTGCAGACAAGGTAAATACATTGCTTCTTAAACCATTGGCAATCACTGTTCCTGTGGTGTAACCATCCTGAGCAAGATCCTCATTCTTATCATCATCAGCGCCTGCCACAGTAACCAGGGTATCCCAATCCTCAAGCACAGCGCCATCCGCAAATTGTGACGCAGGGATAGTAATGTAATAGTCACCTGATGCCACATCAACGAACAAATAACGCCCGGGACCTTTTGTTCCGGTTGTCGTGGAATCCACTAAGGAGTCATCAGTGGCTTTGCGTAATTCAACGGTAATTCCATCAGGTGCTGGCGTATCAATACTTGCATCATATTTTAAATCCCCATCCACATCAGCAAAGATCAAATCCCCCACTGAATAACTTGCCACATCAACTCTTACCGTATTAGAACGCAAATACTGCCCTCCTGTTAAAGACGCAGTTCCTAACGTAAACAAGTTACTGTAGGAATCACCAGGTTTATTGGCATTAGCTGAATTTGGATCGGTAGGATCTCCGATATCAAGTGTAAAACTGGCAGTCATGCCCTGATGTGGATCTCCTGATTTTTCCAGATCATAATTCGAGACAAACTTGATCGCTGTAACTTGACTGAAATCCCCCGCCAGAGCTGCTTCGCTGACCCAATTACTGACATTCAAATTAGGGTCGCGTATGACAGATGATGCAGCATCTGTGGTGTAATACCATGTTCCTAATGGGGCTCCATCAGTCGCGCCTGATAACCAACTAATCGATGGTGCACCAGATAACTTAACAGCCCCATTGGTTTTAGTCTGTACTGTTATTCCATCAGCTTCAACATCATTGTTGAAGGGAAAAACATCAATAATCGTTGGCGGTTCAATTCCATAAGAAACAGCAAAGTTGGCAAATGACAACTCATATTTCTGTTGGCTGTTGACATCATCCAACGTTACTTCAACCTTCTTGGAAACTTGAATAGAGCCTATTTGTTCAAGACTAATCGTATGCGTATCACTTCGTTCCGTCTGTGTGCCTGTTAAACCATCCCCCTTAATTTCAGAGAAGTTAATCACATCAGTGCCATTAGGTGCCAAAGAATCACTATCCGTACAAATCACTCTTGGTGCTATTGCGGTATTAGCAGTCCATGTGCCTAAATTCCAGATCAAGCGTGTATACCCTGTTTTCGCATCACCATTGCGATCAGTATTATATTGGACAACATCCGCTGGTGTACCAATCACATTGCCATCAGCGTCCTCATAGTTGACTGTGCAATCTTTATTGTAAGTCGCTTCAGGTGGCAGCTCATCAATGATCTGCACATTGGTCACTTCTGGAGGAGGCGACAAAATACTTGATATAGCCGTACTCACCTTCCATACAATTTGTTTACCAGCAATCGTCGTACTGGTATCACCTGGAGAAGCCACGGGCAATAACGATTCAGAATCAATCGCTGACTGCACACGAGTAAACGTTACTCGGTCACCATCTCTATTTCCTGTTTCCGGCGAAGGCCAATAAGGACGTTTATCAGCACTCGTATCATTGGGTGTCCATGCAGAATTCCATTTATCCGTTCGAGCACTGCCAAAGGTAGCCAGAATCGTACCATTAGGAATAAGATCACCATCATTAGGCCCACCAAAAAAATTGTCTCGCACTTCCAACGGTGCTGTTAAGCGAATATATTGACTGGGCTCCAATCGAACAGTCGCCTCCTTATCATCTTTTAAACGCGCTCTAACCACATTGACATCATCAATACCAATCACGCTACCAGAACGTAAGGTTTGCTCTGTTACCCATGTCGTCAGCGAATCATCACATCGGGCACTCGCCTGCTGTAACCAGTTACCTTCGTAACGCCCTGTTTGTGTATTGTAATTACTTAAGCTATCCGCATCATCGGTATCCAAGGGGTTATCACCAGAAAAATCTGCATGCCCATATTCGACAATATAATTCGTATGATCGAACCCACCTGTAGTCGTAGTTCCTACATAAGCATAAGTGCCTGGCGTCCCGCGCGTGTTTCCTCTATCCGTTAATTTCATTACCGTATTATCAAACGCCATACAGGCTTCAGGGTTTTCAAGATCAACAGAGCCATTGTTTCCAAAATGCACTTTATCAATAAACGATTGACCAGGACCAACCATTCCCACGCCGTTATGGGATACCACACCATCTAGATTGCGATAATTGACCCCCGTATCCAGATCATCTTTGTAATAATAATTACTAAATGTCCCTTTCGTAACAATTTGATAGTTATAAGCAGGAGCAATATTATTACTGATTGAACCATCGCTCATCGCTGTTCCATCAAACCCCGGTTCATCATCAGCACCATAGTTAGGAACGGTCGATACGCCTACGGGAGCAAAGTCTTTCAATACATTCTTAATATAAATACTGCCCACACCATCAACATCGCCATCTTCATCATCAATAACCCGAGTAGGAATAAAGAATTGCACCCGCATATTCACATAATAATAGGGGCCTGCAGATAAATCTGCACCACCAATAGCCTCTGTTGGGAAACGATCGCCTGAAAGATCTGCCCCTGACACGGTCATAGTATAAGCACCAGCATTCCCTGCCGCAGCATCACGGTTGTATGTACACGTTCCTGATTGGATAACTTTTCTTTCTAAAGGATAAGTAGTGAGATTAGAAGCACCGTAAGACTCTTTACCATAAACTTCACCGGCCCATCCAGATGGATTATAAATACATTGGGTCATGTAATATTCCATTCCAGAGGCAGTATAATCAACACCATTTTCGGCTTGCTTCGTCGCCGTTAATTCAGACGTAAAAGAAATGGGTTGAGTAACGGCTTCTGTACCCGACTTCTTATGAGTAGCGATACGAAAGTTATAGAAGGTGTAATAACCATTTTCTAAACCGAAACCCGTACCAACATCCTTCTTCCCGTAGACATAATATCCACGAAACGGGCTACTAATGAGATCCATACGAGGACGCGCAGAAATACTAATTGGACCAATTTCCGGGGCTACCGATGAAATAGCGTTCGAGCTACCATTATCTGCATTCGAATAGACTTGTTGGTTACTTTTAAATGTTTCCCCGTTCCAAGACTCACCTGACACTTTTGCTACGGTAGAAAAGGAAATCTGTTGACCTTCTTTTAATTCTCCAACATTACAGAGCAGTGTCAGCTGACTACCAGACTGAGTAATAGAAGAAGCAGGATTCGTTCCTCCATCACCTGCTGGTGTACACCGAGCAGGAATACGCTCAAAGCTCACCTTGGCATTAGTAGAAAGATCTAAAGTCTGTTCCAAAATGACATTCTGCGGATCCGCTTGTCCGGCGGTATATTCACTGGCGGTAATCGACCAATTGAATATCACAGTATCCTGAGATCGCACTTGATTGTTGCTCTCGCCACAATCATCACCAGCTGCAGCAACTGATGATGCGGTTGCACAATTACCATCCTCATTAAAGGGGGCTGATCCATCCTGAACACCAGGACCAAAAAGATTTAAACTGAGCCTGGGGTCAGCATAAACATTTGATGCAAATGAAAAGATAAAAAGCGCAAGCAGAAGCAGCGTAGGTTTTTTTTTGAGCATGTTTATTATTGTTCTTATTTGGTCTTCAAATTTTCAAAGCGGAAACGTGAATTCGATTCCGCTTTAGGCCAAAAATTGTACAAAACATGGCGTGAACTAGAACTTAATTAGCCTCTACTGATCAACCTTCACCTTGTAATTAACAAAATCACTCTCACCTGTTGTTGATTACACAAATCGCAGTTCCAGAAACCGTTGGCAGATTAGCTCCTACTGGCGCACTACCTTCTGCACCATTCAACGTTCCATTACAGTCTGCATCCTGATAAAGAACTTGTGTCCAACCTGTGGTGCTTAGGATTGAATTAACGCTACTGAATGTCACTGACCCCGTACTTTGCGGTACAAATTCATGCGTATAGAACACCACGTTACCAGGCAAAACAGTACCGACATTATCAGGCTTAAACGTTGGGACTTTTACATCACCAAAATCAATAGCTGGCACATCGTTATTCACCACTGTCACCATGGCCCGGTAGTGGGTCAAACCTGAGGTTGAGCATGAATGTCTATACCAAATTCCACCTTGTTGATGAGTAATCCGATGACCGTATCATGCATACTTTCTTTCTTGGAAAAACAGATTGTTCTTCGTATAAGTCGTTTGATCCAGGTTCTCAGATTCAGGTTTTTACGCTCAATTTTTTGCGTATTTCGTTTACCTAAATGGCCATTTCCACTACCTGCTTTTTTACACCTTGTTCATAGGCTTTATATGCATACTTTTGCATAAAGCTCTTGAGTGAATTCTTGCTAAAAATGTGTCAGCATCTAACCCGAATGCTACATAAGCGAGTTCGTCTGCTTTGTCAAGAATTGGCGCTTGCCTCAGGGGCAGAGATGCTACAATGACTACCTTGAACAGCCAAAACAGATGCAGCAAGCAGGTTCTTAGCACTATGAAAACATTGCCGATTGGTATCAGTACTTTTGCAGAAATCATCACTGACGAGCATGTTTATATCGATAAAACGCCTCATATAAAAACGCTGCTGGATAACGGAAAGTATTATTTCTTATCTCGCCCCCGCCGCTTCGGTAAGTCCCTGTTAGTCGATACCCTGCACCAGTTATTTGCAGGCAATGAGACATTATTTCGCGGACTACACATACATCCACATTGGGATTGGGCGGTGCAATCTCCTGTAATCTCCATCAGTTTTGCCGAGGGTAACCTGTCTAGTAATGCAGAGCTGGAGCGCCGAATTCGGCATATTTTGCGTGTCAACTATGAGCGGCTGAGGATTGATTGCGACAACTTTGATGACATTACCAGTTGTTTCAGTGACCTGATTCGTTACGCAAAGCAAAAGTATGGTCAAAATGTCGTGGTATTAGTGGATGAATACGACAAGCCCATTCTCGATAATATTACTAATCCAACGGTTGCCGCTGAAATGCGTGATGGCTTGCGCAACCTGTATTCTGTGATAAAAGGACAGGATGCGAACATCCGCTTTGCCTTTCTGACGGGAGTGAGTAAGTTCTCTAAAGTCTCATTATTTAGCGGTCTGAATAATCTTAGCGATATCACACTAGATGCTCGCTACAGTGCCCTGTGTGGTTATACCCAAACGGAGCTGGAATACCATTTTAGCGAGCACTTAGAAGGCGTCGATATGGCGCTCATGAAACGTTGGTATAACGGCTATAACTGGCTGGGTGAGCATGTTTATAATCCGTTTGATGTACTGCTGTTCATTGATGGCGGTAAGGAGTTCTTACCCTATTGGTTTGAAACCGCCACGCCTTCCTTTCTAATTGATATTCTGCAAAAGCGCCCATTTCACCTGCCAGACCTTGAAGCGGTACACATGGATCATCGCGCGCTAGGGGATTTTGATGTGGATCGGATTCATTTGGAAACGTTGCTCTTCCAAACGGGCTACCTAACGATTAAAGAAAAGAGAACCCCATTTGTTGGCAGCTTGCCAGAATATGTCTTGAGTTATCCTAATAATGAAGTGCGCTTTAGCTTGATGAGCTACCTACTAAATAATTACCTGACGGATCGCTTGCAGGAACGTAGCTCGGTTTATGATGCCTTCCTAACGAATGACTTTGCAGCCTTAGAACAGCGGTTTCGTACTCTGTTTGACGGCATAGCGCATCAAAACCATACCAATAATAAGATGGCGGACTACGAGGGCTATTATGCCTCGGTGATGTATGCCTTTTTGTGCTCGCTGAGCCTAGACACCCGCGCTGAAGAAAGTAGCAATAAAGGACGCGTGGATATGGCGCTACGCTTCACGTTGCCCGATGGGCAGAAACAGGTGTACGTGTTTGAATTTAAAATGGTGGACGGAATCGATGGTGATGGCAGCGCTATGGCGCAGATTAAGGCGAAGGATTATGCTGCACCCTATCTCGATGATGAATACCGTATTTTCCTAGTTGGGATAGAGTTTAGTGCTTCTGTGCGTAATATTGTCGGATTTGAGTGGGAGGAAGTAAGTTCTCTTACTTAAGCAAAAAAATCAATCGTCCAGACACAGACCCGCTTCATAAGAGGTGTCGCCCCACTTGCATTGCACATGCTGCTTGATGCGCAGCTTCATATCACTCATGAAAACACCGCAAGACCCACCCCGCGCTCTTGCACGTAACTGAAAAAAAACATTTCCAGCAATTCGGTTATGCCGTTCTCCAGCACCAGCCATCGCATAAACCTCACCTAAAACATATTCATGGCGAAGCTCTGCTGACCGCTCTCCTTCAAGATACTCTTCAGGGGACAATACGGGTTTTGAGTGTTGTCCAGACATAATGCTATCCAGTTCTTTTAATGGGGACTTCTCAACGATATAAGTCACCTCTAAGTGATACCAGAGCGCCTGTTAATGTCAAGTGAAGGCATCAACCATTCGGTGATAAACAAGCAAGCCCATCACCGAATAATCTGCCTCTTAGCATCACTAATCCACCTTCACTCTAAAGCAGAGTCCTGCACGAAATTGAGCATCCTCATCCCTACTACCCTAAACGCTCTAAAAATTCCTCAGGCAGAAGTGCGGGAACAGGCGACCGTTTAAAGTCAGCGACATTCCGCGTTACGATTAATTCGCACCCTGCTTTAGCGGCAATGGAGGCAACAACCGCATCTTCAAAATCTTTCATTGCTAACTGCCTGGCATTTCGGAATGTTGCGCTCTCTGCATTCACCACAACAAAATTTTCCAAAAGAAAATCAACACCTTCATCTGCTTGATGTTTATTGGTGTAGCGCGCCAGCAAGTAATGAATAGTGGTTATTGCATGCCCTGGTATGAGACCCTCACACTCCTCATCTATTGACTTGCTTAGTGCAGTGGCTGAAGCCGCATAGAAAGCCTCTCTTTCCTGCATTACATCAAGCAGAATATTCAGATCAAAGAGTACTTTCATTGATGCTTGTCCAAAAGATAATGGTGATATTCCTCACTAGCCTTTGCAACGTTTATATCTTTCGGCAGGATGCCTGTCATCTGCTTTAGCAAAGGCGAGATTTCAGTTTTACTTTGCTGACGCAAGTGTGAAAGCTGACGGTGAATTAACTCTGTTACCGTCAACTTGTGATCTATTGCAAATTGCTTAAGGAATTTAAGATCATCCTGCGGCAATCGCACGGTTAGTTTTCGTGTTTCCATGGCTAAAGGTTACCTGTACGGCTCTATTTATTTTATTGTACGGCACAGATCATAAAATGCAATAATTAAGAATCCTCATCCCCACATTGCACAAGAATGGTTTCCTGCGATGTCAATGCCGCTACTTGCCATACGCCTGCATCATCTCCCGTAGATCAAGGGAGATAGCACCTCCGCAACTAAACAAGGCGCATCTTTATATAGTGGCTATAGTCATCGTTTTCATTACAAACCAACATGACGAATGTTACGGTTGTAACAGGTTTAATCTCCATCAGTTTTGCCGATAGCACCAAAACACTACCAAGCCACATCCTCATAGATGTCATCAAGGCACAGACCCGCTTCATAAGAGGTGTCGCCCCACTTACAATGTCAATAGGCCAACAATACATCATTACGTTTACAGGCATAAAAAAGCGCGGCATGAAGCCACGCTTACCATAAGCACTAACGGGTAGAAAGCTTCTACCATTCAGTGGCAAGCACATAAGCTCACCACCGAATAGTCGATCCACTAACGCCCCTAATCGACCTTCACTTTGTAATTGACATAGCCCGTTTCACCCGCCTGCAATGCGTCATTCGCTGGGAAGGTCCAGCGGATATCGCTACCAATAACAACAGGCGTACAGCTGATCAAGCTATTAGGGAGTGGCGTTTCGCAAGTGGGGCTTCCGACAATGGTGGTAAACTCAGGAACCACATCATTGATCACTAACTCGGTTAATGGTGCAGAACCCGTATTCTGATACTGAATACGATACAACAACTCATCACCTGGTTTAGCACCATTTTGCGTAGCGGTAACCCCCGTATTCTGTGTCACATTCTCTACCGTTTTGTACAACTCTAATCGTGAAACGCCGGATGTTTCATTACTCGCCGCAGCTGTTGTCAAATCGGTCACAGTAAGTGCTATCGAACCCGCTGTCGCATTGGCTGGATCACCGAAAGTAAAGTCCGCCGTAATCACGTTCGAGTAATCTTCACCCGAGTTGACATTACTAGGCGCATAGACTTTGTTGATCACACAAACCGGATTACCGACACCCGCCACAATCACATCACCCTCAATCTCGGCATTGCCCTCTGAACCATTTAACTCACCATTACAGTCCGTATCTTGGTAGAGCACTTGTGACCAACCCGCTGTTGCTGGTGTGGAATTGGCGCTCGTAAACGTCACCGTACCCGTACTTTGCGATACAAACTCATGCGCATAGAGCACGACATTGCCGGGCAACACCGTTCCCACATGATCCGGCTTGAAGCTCGGCTCTTTTACATCACCAAAGTCAACACCCGTAATATCAGCGTTGCTGACGACAAAGGATGAACTCACATTATCCGTCGTTGAGCGATAACCTTTTGGATCTCGTGCATTAGCAACACCACAGTTAGTGGGCACTGGCACGGTTTCACGCGAAGCCTCGTAAACCTGATAGGTACCCGCTTCAACATTATCGAAACGATAGTTACCCTCGGCATCGGTTCGCACACTCTGACAAGTCGCGCCATCAAATAACACCACCGGCAAACCGCTCACACCTATTTCAGTTGAATCATTGACGCCATCGACATCGGTATCGTTATACACACGACCTGAAACGGAAACACCTTTGGTCGTAATAGATAACGCGTAATCTTCAACTTCACCATCACGTTTTGCTCCACCTGGTTCGGTATTGCTAATGCTATCCGTGGTTAATCGAAGACGCATGTACGTATCACCTGCCGAAATATCGATGGGAATAACCGACCATTTCAATTCAACATCAGCAGCCGATGCGCCAGCAGAAATCGTACGAATTGCCACTTCATCCGCATCAAAGGCACCATTGCCATCAAAGTCAATCCAACCCATTAAGGTCGCTGCTGAGCTTGTGACATTGGTTGTTTTCACTGTGACCGCATAGGTTCTGTCATGCGCATTTAATACTGGCAAGGGTAAGCTCACACCCTCCTCATCAACACCATCATCATTAGCAGCAATCGAAGGCTGACCATCAGTATCCACATCTGGTTTTACACTACCTAAGTACACATCATTTACAACATCATGGCGCGCACCATCAACCGCTAGCTTTGTCAGATAATTATCGGGGGCATCACCATAATCCTGGCCTGCAACAATGGCCACTGCCGAGAATTCGGAGGTACCTGTTCCAGACACGGTTGCAGTAGCTGTCAGCTTGTCGTTCAGTTCAATGTTGGTGCCTGCTGGCAAGCTAGTGAGCGCAAACGTCTGACTAAAGGCCAACATGCCGCTTGGGTTATTACCATCCGCATCGGTACTCATAGCACAAGCTGTTCCACTTGCAGGCATGACCCATGATGTCAAAAACACCTCACCCTCGCCATAATCCTGGGTTTCGCCGAACTGGTTACTACCCGCCGCAACGACCGAGACCGACGTTGGCGAGACATCCGCCTCAAACAACTCTATGGTCGCTCCGGCCGGTGCACAGCCGCTGATGATCAGGTTGCTACCAACCAGAATACTCTGCTTAAATTGTGGGAAGTTAAGCAGGCTGTTGGCACCAGTATCGACATCATTAGCATCGTTATTGGTGACCTCATTACCCCTAAGGTCGATTCCGAGCCCGGTATTATTGAAGATCTGGTTTCTGGAGATGGTGACCAGGCTCGTTGAACTACTGACCTGAACACCAGAGGCCAAGTTGCTGTGAATGGTATTGCCGGAAATCGTGGCTGCCGCACCACTCTGAATCAGGATGCCACTATATCCATTAACGGAGTCCTGCGAGTTATTAGCAACGATATTACCCTCGCCTGCTCCCAGCCCACCGATGACATGTCCCGCACCACCGTCTATCCTTACCCCCCAAAAGCCATTACCAATCGCTGTAGTACCATCAATCCCGACACCGATTTTATTACCTTGGATGGTCATATTGCTCATACTATAGAGTTCAATACCTGACCCCTGATCTGAGCCAGCGATCACGTTGTTACGAATGATCCACCCTTCATTATCCTCAGCAATGATCAGATACCATTGGTCTGTACGATCCAGCAGTCCCGTAGCATCCGTTCCAAGCAGATTGTTCTCGATGAGCACATTGTTCGTAGTACCGTAAAATCCGCCCAGCTCGAATCCATTGCCAGAGATCACGTTATTACGGATGATTTCTCCATCTGAGACGATGTTGCCGGTATAGCCCGCAAAGCTGATACCTGAACCAACATAACCGCGCCCATTGCCGACCGACGTGTTGCCATCCGCCGCGATGCCAACATAGTTCATGTCGATGATCACATCATCAATGGTGCCCTCCATCCAGATACCGTCATTCGTGTTTGCGCCAACTACATTCATACCGCTGACCGTCGCATCACCAATATCGGCACTAGTTACGCCGTTAAGCACGATGCCCTTGTGATTGTTTCCGGCGAGCGCGATTCCATTAGCAGCAAGGCCAATATGGTTACAGGTGGCAGTGAAATTTGTGCTGTTATCGGCACGCAGACCATCGCTGTCGAAATTGCCAATTGAGAGACCTTTGACCGTCACACCATCCGCCGAACCGATGGTCAAGCCATCAGCCGTTGCTCCGGTTCCGGCATTGGTGCCATCAAGAGCAACCAGGACCGAACGATCAGTGATCGCGCCATTCGCGTCGCGGATGCCTCCGCAGGATGCGCCCGACTGTGTCGAACCATCCACACTGACGGCATCATCGGTAATGATCGGTAACACGGTGGCCGGTTTGATCACCACCACACCTGCGGTAGTCAAATCCAATGTCGTATGACTCTCAGTACCAACATAGGCACTGCCATCCGGCACCATAAAGATAGACGTTTCCTGACCTGCATTAATCCCCTGATTCGGGATATCAGTGAGCAGATTGCTGTTGAGGATGAATTGGCGTAATGAACCCTGTCCGCTGTCATTAGTATTGACAATGGTGTCGAAGTTAAAGCCGAAGTCGATGCCAGCGATGTCCGCTCCCGCCACCGTCACTGGTTGCAGGGATTGCACCGCACCACCACCCGACAACGCAAAGGTCGTGGCATTCAGCGTTTCCGCACCACCGTTAGCCGTACCATCGGCCACGGCTGGCTTGCGCCCGCCGACTTCGCCGGTGACGGCAGTCGTACCATCCGTGCGGAAAGTCTGCACCCCCAGTTCGGAGCCATTCGCGCCGGTACGGGTCGAGCTGACTGTGTCACTCACCACGCGCACATGGTAGTCACCATTCGTTAAACCGGCAAATTCGTAAGCACCATCGTTCGTGCCATCATTTGCTGTTGTCGTTGAATCACGCAAAGCGCCGGTATTGTCATAAAGCTCAACCGTTACGCCGTTTACTCCCACACCAGAAGCACTACTCTGATCTCTTCCAGCGCCGCCGCCATAGTTAATATCTTCAAAGACGATGCCGTTTAACTTATTCGCCACAATCAAACCAATCGCCGAGAATTCGGAGGTACCTGTTCCAGACACGGTTGCAGTAGCTGTCAGCTTGTCGTTCAGTTCAATGTTGGTGCCTGCTGGCAAGCTAGTGAGCGCAAACGTCTGACTAAAGGCCAACATGCCGCTTGGGTTATTACCATCCGCATCGGTACTCATAGCACAAGCTGTTCCACTTGCAGGCATGACCCATGATGTCAAAAACACCTCACCCTCGCCATAATCCTGGGTTTCGCCGAACTGGTTACTACCCGCCGCAACGACCGAGACCGACGTTGGCGAGACATCCGCCTCAAACAACTCTATGGTCGCTCCGGCCGGTGCACAGCCGCTGATGATCAGGTTGCTACCAACCAGAATACTCTGCTTAAATTGTGGGAAGTTAAGCAGGCTGTTGGCACCAGTATCGACATCATTAGCATCGTTATTGGTGACCTCATTACCCCTAAGGTCGATTCCGAGCCCGGTATTATTGAAGATCTGGTTTCTGGAGATGGTGACCAGGCTCGTTGAACTACTGACCTGAACACCAGAGGCCAAGTTGCTGTGAATGGTATTGCCGGAAATCGTGGCTGCCGCACCACTCTGAATCAGGATGCCACTATATCCATTAACGGAGTCCTGCGAGTTATTAGCAACGATATTACCCTCGCCTGCTCCCAGCCCACCGATGACATGTCCCGCACCACCGTCTATCCTTACCCCCCAAAAGCCATTACCAATCGCTGTAGTACCATCAATCCCGACACCGATTTTATTACCTTGGATGGTCATATTGCTCATACTATAGAGTTCAATACCTGACCCCTGATCTGAGCCAGCGATCACGTTGTTACGAATGATCCACCCTTCATTATCCTCAGCAATGATCAGATACCATTGGTCTGTACGATCCAGCAGTCCCGTAGCATCCGTTCCAAGCAGATTGTTCTCGATGAGCACATTGTTCGTAGTACCGTAAAATCCGCCCAGCTCGAATCCATTGCCAGAGATCACGTTATTACGGATGATTTCTCCATCTGAGACGATGTTGCCGGTATAGCCCGCAAAGCTGATACCTGAACCAACATAACCGCGCCCATTGCCGACCGACGTGTTGCCATCCGCCGCGATGCCAACATAGTTCATGTCGATGATCACATCATCAATGGTGCCCTCCATCCAGATACCGTCATTCGTGTTTGCGCCAACTACATTCATACCGCTGACCGTCGCATCACCAATATCGGCACTAGTTACGCCGTTAAGCACGATGCCCTTGTGATTGTTTCCGGCGAGCGCGATTCCATTAGCAGCAAGGCCAATATGGTTACAGGTGGCAGTGAAATTTGTGCTGTTATCGGCACGCAGACCATCGCTGTCGAAATTGCCAATTGAGAGACCTTTGACCGTCACACCATCCGCCGAACCGATGGTCAAGCCATCAGCCGTTGCTCCGGTTCCGGCATTGGTGCCATCAAGAGCAACCAGGACCGAACGATCAGTGATCGCGCCATTCGCGTCGCGGATGCCTCCGCAGGATGCGCCCGACTGTGTCGAACCATCCACACTGACGGCATCATCGGTAATGATCGGTAACACGGTGGCCGGTTTGATCACCACCACACCTGCGGTAGTCAAATCCAATGTCGTATGACTCTCAGTACCAACATAGGCACTGCCATCCGGCACCATAAAGATAGACGTTTCCTGACCTGCATTAATCCCCTGATTCGGGATATCAGTGAGCAGATTGCTGTTGAGGATGAATTGGCGTAATGAACCCTGTCCGCTGTCATTAGTATTGACAATGGTGTCGAAGTTAAAGCCGAAGTCGATGCCAGCGATGTCCGCTCCCGCCACCGTCACTGGTTGCAGGGATTGCACCGCACCACCACCCGACAACGCAAAGGTCGTGGCATTCAGCGTTTCCGCACCACCGTTAGCCGTACCATCGGCCACGGCTGGCTTGCGCCCGCCGACTTCGCCGGTGACGGCAGTCGTACCATCCGTGCGGAAAGTCTGCACCCCCAGTTCGGAGCCATTCGCGCCGGTACGGGTCGAGCTGACGGTGTTACTCACCACGCGCACATGGTAACTGCCATCCAGTACATTATTGAAAGTATAACGACCATCGGCTGCGGTGGTGGTAGTGCTGGCTAGATTGCCACTGGCATCATACAGTTCCACAACCGCCGCCGTAACTCCTGCACCACTGGCGGTTGCAAGATCACGACCTGCGCCACCCCCATAGTTGACATCCTCGAAGATTGTGCCGGTCAGGTCATACCCAGGGTCAACCAAGGCAGGCTCATCTAACCAACACGCTTTTTGCAAATTTTTAGAGGCCCCTGTGGCTGCCGCAAAACCAAACCTAACATACGAACTGCCGAAATAACTGACTAAATCACGGGTGACTGAAGCAAGTTGAACGCCATCAAAATAATAGGTGAAATTTTGCGTAGCGGGATCCCAGACATAGCGGGTAATGTGGTATTTGCCATCTTCAATTTCTCCACCGGCCCCAATGGCTACCGCACTTAACAGTGTATTAGCCGGATCAGGTAAAGCCACATCACCATTCAGATAGATGCCCGTATGATCAGCAGCCAAATCACCGGTAAAGCCACTGATGTTAGTATTGTCAAAGGTATCGAATTCAATGGTGACAGACGGATAGACTGCTCGGTTGTTCAAACCAGACGCACTTAGATTGATATCACCGTCTACTCCCATGTAGCCTCCGTTATAGCCTTGTGCAGCCGTACCGCGTGGATCATTTTGTAGAATAAAGGACAGCCCGTCTGCCCCTGCATCAAGACCCGTACTGGGGTCGATGCCTACATTAGAACCCAGATAAACACCTAATTGAATATCAAAGGGTTGACTTAGATCTATTTGGTCATTTGACCAAATAAAGCCAGACTTGAAGTTCGCATCATCGGTCAGAACATACTCATTATTAGCATTGACGTAAGCATCGCCCAGTGTAGTCACTGGTACGGCAACACAGGAAGAGACCAAACTATTGATCGTGACAGCATAATCCTCGACCTCACCATTGGTGGCAGCCGCCGTACTATCCAGTCCTTGCGTGGTTGACCAGCGGAAGCGGGCGAAGGTCTGAGAGGTGATTGCACCTGCAGGTACAGTCACTGCAAAGGCAATCGTTCCAGCGGTGGCATTAGTATCAAGCCCACCACCATCCTGCAAATCAGAGGCGATTTGCTCACCTGAATCCAGAAAATCACCATCCCCATTCCAGTCTATCCAGCCTTGCAAGTAGCCACTTGCGCCGTTTACGGTTGCCGTAATCGTTGCAGTTTCACCTCTTGTCAACGCTGGAATTGTGATTCCGTCCTCGTCGTCACCCTGTCCATCAACATCATCGCCATTGGCTGTGGTGGTTCCTTGCGTAGCGGCATCCGGGTCTGGTGGTGTCGAACCAAGATAGTGTGCACTGGTGAACTGTACTGTTGCCATGGTCAGTGAAGCAATGGACGTCAGCGCCGAGGGCTGAGACCCCCCCGTTGCTGTTGCGCCATTATAATGTGAAGCATCAGGCATACCCGCAGCATCACCGTAATCAAAGGGAATGAATACGCCGAAAGCGAGTGCATCCCGACCGATCTGTGATTGCAGGTTGACATTAAGAGTCGTTACATCCTCTGTCAGCGCTAGTAGTGAGCCGCCACCTGCATTTGGGAGTTCACTCATGAAAATCGTACGATTAGCATTGGAGAATTGCACATCAAGCGTGCCCGATGCCTCGATAGGGCGCCATTGTGAGCCATCCGTTGTCCAGCTAGCATTTTCATCGGCATTGCCGGTATCTTCTGCCTCGGCTACAACGATATCCGCCGGGATAGGACTGCCGTTCAGTGTGGCAGAGAAGGTGACGTCAAAGTCAATGCCGCTTGAGTCGGTCACTGATACGTTGCCAAGACCGATGGGGTTTACACCGCCATAAAGTTTATTGAGTGTGTCACCCCACCAATCCCCGCTATTGTAGGGAAGCAGATCGCCATTGCTTATATTGGAGAGCGTAGCCGTGATGATGATGCCACTGCCGACATCCCAGCTTTTGGTGACCACATCCCCAGCGTTAAACTGTGTATTCGCACCGCAAGACCAGTCAAGCCAGAAGATCGAGTCGCGGAATTGCCCCGTTCCCGAACTGGCATAGCCAGATCCATTACCTGCGCTCTCTGTGCCGCAACTTACAGCAGCAGCAAAGGCTTTAGTGCCTGGCATAAGCAGCATAAGAAGGATGATAAACAAGGCCGCCTTCGGAAGGCCCAGCCCGTATTCCTTTTTTTTGGTTTTACTGTTTAGTATCGCCTGCAATGTAGATCGTAACCAACGGCCAAGCGCCAAAATATTATTATTCATAGTCAACCCTAAAATGCAGTTATCAGAAACATCAATGGGGTCAGACTCAATTGATTGAACCTAGGTCGGTCAATCAATAGTCTTTTTTTGATGGCGGAAAAACTCACTAAATCTATAGTAAATAAATAAAAAGCACCTATTAATTGACTTAGATTTTTCTTGATCCGTAAGAAACCCATTTTTACCTCTTATTATTTTTATATTTTATGCACGTCAACAGCAACCCAAGATGAACCTAACGGAATATCTAAAGCATAAATAGATTTGTGTGATTATTAAGCATTCTTAGCTTCTGGTTGATTTTTTTGGATCAACGGTAGGATGACTTTCAGAGAGGTGGGTTAATTCAGAAAAATTTAGGTATCTATACTAATTCGACACAGGTAAGTTATTAAAACGTTAGAGTTTAATTTGATCCTTATCGAAGTAGCCTACATACATCCGATAGAGTAATAGCGACAGTTTTTAGATAATCCTCAACCAAGACGAAAGTAGTTGTGTTTTGCACGGAAACAAAAAAGCCCCCTGATGGTTGATCAAGAGGCTTATTCTATATATGTGTTAATGATGCGCTAGTATTAATACATGCTATCGTTACGAAGATCGTTCCATTATAAACCTAGTTCACTGTGAGACCCTAGGCGCACTAACTGCAATGTTTCTTTATCAGGGTTTCTATAGATTAAAACCAAATCTGGTTTAATGTGACAGTCTCTATGATCTTTCCAGTTACCCGATAAACCATGATCTCTATAGGATTCTTCAAGAGGTCGTTCATTAATTAATTCCGTCAAGACCTCAACAAATATAATCTCTAATACTGACCTGTACTTACCTTTTGATTCTCGCTTGTAGTCTCGTTTGAATTGACTGGTACGCTCAATCGTCAGCATTCAAATCATCCATTAAGTCACTAACACTATTGAATGATTTTGTTTTACCTTTTCTTGCTTCCTCCATTGCCTTAATGGTTGTTTCATTAGGTTTTAGCACATCGAAAGGTAAAGCTTTTTCTGTAGCAACACGGGTAAGCATGATTCTAAAAGCATCAGATACGGTTAAACCCATAGTCGCTAACACGGTAGCGGCTTCTTCTTTTATGTGTTCGTCTATACGTGCGCGAACGACTGCATTAGCTGGCATTTCATTTCACCTTTAAGTTGGTTATGAGCTACATTGTAGCCCATAACTCGTACAATAGTAGCACTAGTCCTATGAACGATTAAATAATCCTCTAAAGAGGTTTCCACATGCTCATTTAAGATGCCCATCCCAAGACACCCCAGATTGCTAGGGCATAACATAATTGCCCTATTTTCACTCATTACATCTACTTTATTACTGACTGTTATTCCAATCTAATAGAAAAATCTAGCACCATTTGCTGCCCTGATTGCAAAGTAATCGATGCTCCGCTAACGCTCCCCGCTGCAATTGAGCCATCATCCCCAGCAACCCCACCAGTGATATTTCCATGCGTTGTTGATGCTGTACCGAAGAAACTTGTAAATACAGGCGCGGCATCATTGATGCGAACATTATTGACGGGGGTAGAGCCTGCATTTGTCGCAGTGAGACGATACATAACACAGGATTGCGCGGGTACGGAGAAGGTTGATGAGCTATACCCTCCTTCATCAACACCATTACAATCTGAGTCCAATGCTTGGGTTTTTACAATGTTTACATCCGCAGTACTGGCTGTCGTAATATCCGTTACATTGTCAGTAACCGCTGTACCTGTACACGTTGCAGGGTTGCTATCACCATCGTCTTGATTACCTGTTACCGTAAGGGTAGTGGTATCAATACTACCAAGCGCCGCATTTGCAGGGGCAAACATCTTCACTAATATCGGGAAACTAGCACCGACTGCCAATGTTTGGTTTGTTAGTAAGGTATCGTCACTATCTAAAGCGCCATCATTGTTAACGTCTAAATAAATGACACTTGACCAGCCTGTCGTTGTATTGCTGCTCGCGACATCCAGACATTCTAGTGGCGTATTACCATTGTTGAAGATGCGATGGTTGTAAACCACGGTGCCACCTGGCTCGATATTACCCACCTGATCAGGCTCAATGCCTACAGAAGGCTGTACCGAAATAACCACTGCATCAAACTTGATATCTTCTGCATTGTTAGCACTTGAGAAAACCCGGAAGTAGATTGGATGCACCACACCATTACCACTAGCATCTACCGGTGTATCAACAGCCGCACATAGTTGCTTATTTCCTGCACCCGCTATATTTCCCGTCGCCGTAATTTCTGCACCGAGTGTAGAACAATCACCACTTCCACCGTCCCTATGGAATGTTACGTTCCAACCAGAATCCAGGCTCCCTGCAACAAAAGGCTTTTCTTTACTGTATTCCAAAATGTAATTGCGAACTTCCGTACCTTCATTGTTCACGTTCAACAAGAATACCGCCTGCTCGCCTGGAGCAACGGTCTTGGTCGTGACGGGTGAGCTCGCACTCTGCACGGTATCGTTTCCTGCCCCCAGGGTATTAGCTACATCGTTGGTTAAATCAACAGTTTCAGCAACAATTGTCTGTAAATGATCAGTCACGGTATTGAAAACACTGCTATCAATTGAGGAGGTAGCCGTTTTAGTGACATCATAACCAGTTGAGCCCTCTTCTCCAGCAGGCAAGAAAGCTTTCAATACGACGGTGTAATAGGCATTAGGCTCTATCGGGCCAGTATCTTTTGTACCCTCACCATTAGTATCCAGCAAGGGGGTAAAACCATCGGATTTGAATAGCTGAAACACAGTTCCAGTTGGGAAAGTGTCGTTTGCAGTATCAATCGTCATTTCGAAGGTATCGACAGTATTACCCTTATTCCAGATAATATTGTTAAAACTCACAATAGAGCCTTGTGGGGCTGTCGCAACCGTGACCGATTCTCCTACTCCATCGGTAGCGTCTGTTATAGAACCGTTGGCTACCACTCCTGGCACTTCGAGCACTTCGAATGGCACTTTATTAGTGGGTAGTGGCGTAGAGCCACCATCGTAAGTGTATTCAGCCGTGTTATAGAGTATTTGTGCTTTCAAGTCAGACTTGATATTTACATCAAATGACAGTGTTCCAGAATCTCCTGCGGGTACGGAGGCAATAATCGCAGTGAGCTGAGTGGTACTATCCGAGCCTGTATTTTCAGCACCTTTTAGCAACCCCGTACAGCTTGCATCATAGGCACAGAAAATAATGGTATCGCCACTGCCCTGGCTATCTGATGGGCCAGCATCTGTTAACGCTAACGCTGATTCAACACTCCATTCACCGGAATTGCCTGCATAGGTCATTCCTGCAGGTAAAGCGTCGATCAAAGTAACGTTTGTTGCTGTTTGCGCACCGTTGTTGACATAGGACAAGGTGACTTTGTAAGTACCACTGGGTGATGCTCCTTCTGAGCCTGAAATGCTTTTAGTCACATCGATAACAGCCTGATCTGTCACTGTGACCTTATCAATATTGGTCTTTTCTTCTTCATCAGGAAGAAACTGACTTTTACCCTTTACTTCAATATCTCCCGTTGTACCTACACCGGCTCCTACAGGTACTTCGGCAGCGACCACAAAGTAGAATGCTTCACCTGCAGAAAGCAGATCTGTTTCTGTGATTGATGTTGTTGAATCAGCAACACCATCACGGTTTTTATCTGCGTAGATTTGAAAACTACTAAAATCGTAACCATCGCCTGTTTGGTTAATAGCCGATAAGGTGTAGGTATCCTCCCCATTACCCGTATTCGTTAAGACATGTGGGAAATAGATGGTATTTCCAGCTGCGCCCTGTTTCTCCTGATTTTGAATCAGGTCCAGTGCGCCAACCTGTTGAATAACGGTTTCAACAATATTTGACGTTGCAAACTGGCTAACCCCCCCCGCATCTTTATAGGTTGCTGATGCCTGATTCTGGATCAATGTGCCTGCTACAGGAGATGCAGCATATGCCATCATCGAGAAAAACATACTCAGCATGAGCAAGGCACTTAAGAATGGTTTATTGTTATTATTCTTCTTCATGTTAGCAACCAATTTTATGATTTTATAGAGAGATAAAACTCTCTTTCTCTTTATTATTCATCCCCTCAACAACTCATAGGGTTGAGGGGATTTTTGTTCCTATCGTACAGGAGAAGGTGCAATAAACGGAGAACTCTCAGGACGAACTTTCAATGCCATAGGACGCCCATCTTCATCCAATAACATCATCTCCACGCGTCGATTGATTTGACGATCTTTCACCGAGTCACCCAAAATAGGTAACTCCTCACCCAGTGCAGATACAAGAATACGATTATCTGCAATACCCATCGTATGCAAGTAATCCACAACCATTGCCTCTCTCCGTGTCGCCAAGCTTTTGTTGTAACGGGTACTGCCTTTTTGATCCGTAAATGATTGGATATTGACTTTGGCTTGAGGATATTTTTTCATAATGGCAACATTCTGTGCCAATCGCTTGGTTTCTTGAGCATTTAGATTTGATTTATCAAAGCCGAAATATACCGCAGGCTCCCAATGTAAACCCTCCATATCCACTTGCTTTATCTTCACGACTTCTTTGATGACTTGTTTTTCCACCACTTTCTCAATAATTTTTGCCTTTGGTAAATCGCAATTCTTATCATATTTGGCAAATAATTCATCATTCGTGGCACAACCACTGAATGATATCAAAGCGACCGAACTGATGAATGTTAAGGTTTTATTATTCATTATTATTTCCTTTTTAACCGGTTTACCCACATCACTCTCTGTATTTATCAAGAGATATGTTGAGCAAGCACATTGGTTACTAAATGGTTATTATTCTTGTTCACTGAGCCATTCAAGACTATTTTCATCAAACTTATATTGAAGACCTAAATACGCCCCTTCTTTGTTATATTCTTGCGTATCCAGATCATCTTCTTTAAAGCCAATGACATTATATCCAACCCCTATCCGTAGATTCTCACGCACGAGGTAGTTTGCTCCCAATCCCAAGGAATACTGTTGTTCAGCCAGCCCGTCAGTTCCAAGAACACCACCATGTATATCTACATCCCAACGTTTGTTAACATCCCAAATTACTCGGCCATCAAACAACAAGGCATCAGCCGTTGCACTAACACCGCCTTTTTCGCATGTTTCAGCTTTACCACCAGCACGACCTGAAATAAGAATATCTTCTTTAATTTCATAGTTCTGATGTGTTGATAGAATATGCGCGGTACAGTCACCTTCGGTCTCATTGCCACGTTCCAATTTATTCTCGTAGAAGAACAGCATATTGTGTTTGTTGTTTGTACGAGGACGATGCGACAAACCTACAGTGAATGTACTTGTAGTATGCGTTTCTCCTGTCTCAGGGTCATCAATACGCAGTGATTCACGCACTAGTCCACTCCAATCCTTGTTGATTCTCGCCACATACGATCCTTCGATACCATAGTAAATGCGATCATCATCTTTACGTGCTTCCAGGCGACCTAGTTTGCGATGGTTACTATCACGCGCATCTTTTAAGCCCATTGAAATAGCGACTGAATCATTGCCATCACCTTCAAGGTTTTTAACAAGCTCTACACGTGGTGAGACTGACAGGCCCTTTTCTAGCTCGTAGGTTCCACGAATACCGGAAGCCGTTTCAAGATCACGTCCATCGGTCACACCGCGTAAACGATATTCTGAGTAGAGTTCTGTTGACTTAAATACATCCGACTTCACACCAATCGACAGGGTATCGCGCTCATCAGTGATACTTAATCCCCCCACACCCGTCAAACTATTGATCCGTTCTGCACGTCCGTACACATGAATATGCTCATGCACCTCCATTTCCCCCCCGAGAGAGATACGCTTACGATCTGAGCGACCAATATCTTGCTCATATTCCGTGCTGATATTACCCGCACGCCCCAGTAGCTCAATAGGTCGTTTTACACCAACGATGAAGGTTGTGAAACTATCACTATCAGCGGTATTTTTCTGACGAATATGACGCGTACCCGCCTTAAGTGTCCAGTCGCCTTGCTTAATATTTGCACTGATACCCGCACTTTGTTCAGTCGCCTTCGTATCCACAGCTTTACTGCTTATCGCATCAAGCTCCACTGACACCTTGTCGTTGATTTTCTCTTTATGAGTCATGCGAACTTCTTCACGACCTTCCGAGATACCACCTGACTGGTTATCGAAACCGACATCCGCTCTTCCATAGCTGAATTGGGTGCTTGAATTACTCCACTTCTGATCTACACCAATACGCAATGCCTCACCATCCTGCTTAGTTGCATCCTCATGACTCATCGTCGCAACACTGGCTGTAACACGGGTATTGTTGGACTTATACTCACCGCTGATACCCGTGATGGTATTTCCATCCACTGAATTCTCATCTTGCGTATGGCTAACCCCTACATTCAGCTCATCCGTTACTTGATGATTCAAACGCACACCTGCCATTAAATAGTCATTACCGTTATTTTCTACATCATAACTAACACGAATGTATACCGGATTGAAGTTTTCGTCTTGTGCCGGAATAGAATCCGTAAAGCTTAAATCGCCCGTTTGATCATCGAGGATATAGTCACCGAATCGTGTTAATGGCTCAACACTCATAACCACACCTGGGTTATCACGGGAAAAGGTTACAATTTCTACAACTTCACTATTACGAACAATCGGGTATCTATCAATACGATAGTTAAATGCTGTGCCTTGGCCACGAATTTCCTCAGTCAGATGATTTTCTTCTAACTCAGCAGCAAAGACCTGTAAACGCGTTTTTCCGTCATCGATAATGGCATTTGCGCCCGTCAAACTACGTTGTACACGCGCGACATTTTCCGTTTGCTGATAAGAATCTGTTAAGTAGTCCCCCCACATAACGCTACTCTTATCTTTTTCAAGCTTCGCATACACTTTGCTGCGCGATTGCGCCTCATAACCACGACGAGAGTCATCTCCATAAATGGGGTAAAAGCTATTCGGGTTGATATCACGGAAGCGCTCACCATCACTATCCTTATCCGTATCGATAGACATCGTAAGATGCCTATCACCTTTTACTTTGCCTTTAAGGAAAACGGCCGCGCGACCGTGTAATTTCACCCTGTCACGCTGGCTGTCTGGCGCATTATCGCGATCATCAAAGCCGATGTTCTTATTGCCCCGAATATCAATAATACCTGCTGCAACCAAGGGTCTAAGGGGTGCTACAAACGTAATGTCTTCCGTCACTTTTAGCCCATTCATACTGGCACGAATCTTAATATCTCCCGTGTGTTCAGAGCTTCTCAAATGAACAATGCGTTCACCATTGGTAATACGTACCTGTTTACCGGGTGTTTTATCCTGAATATCACGCTCTACAAACGATCCATCTGTAGCTTCAAGCGTGACGAACTGCACACCACGTGCAGGATAGTCATTCTTATCCCTGATTTTGATTTTCACTGGTAAATAGGAGCGTCCACCATCTGCTGCAAGCTGGTCTTTCTCTAGCTCAAAACTGATAGATTCAGGTCGATCAGGGCGTTTGAAGGTATGCTTTGCCAAGGTTCTCATATTGCCAAATGGATCTTTTGCTGCAATTTCGACAATATTTTCACCAGGCTGAAGTTCTACGCCGTACCATGCAACCACTTGCGCTTTTTCCCGTTTGTTTGCAATGCGCTCACCGATTTGCTGGTTAGACACAGAACGTCCATTCACAACCAACGTAGGTGTTAGACCACCACGCACCACAGCCATGAAACGTCCATCTAAACTCGTGTCACCTGTTGGCCAGAGCCATTTGCCTGCTTTAGCTTCTTTGCGAGTGACAGTCTTCACCACCTCTTGCGCTCTGGGCATCGGAATTGAACCAATGGGCGCTTCCAGACGGTCAATCACTGCCATCGGCAACCGCTCGTATACCGTTGATTCACGAGTCGTGGTGATATTGTTCGCTTTCAGCCGAGTTTGCAGCGCATCCAGCCCTTTTTTTCTCAAACTGAATCCCAATCTGACGGTATGAAAATCGCCTAACGGATAGATGTACGCTTCATTTCTAAGCCCTTCGGGCAACTGATTCAAGGTAAACTCGGCCGCAGATTTAGTTAGAAACTTTTCAAGCTGCAAGGCATAGCCCCGTGCAATCATGGCTTTATTTTTTATGTGATTCTGCTGACTGGAACCGCCATTCTGGCCTTCAGCGTTGAAACCAACGGTACCATTCGATAAATCGCCATCAGCCCCCGTTTTACGACGCAGGTCATCAACCACATAACTACGGTTCGGATCATACTTTTCTGCATTTTCTAGCATCCAATCAGTACGTCCCATGTTTCGTGCTTTAATTTGATCATAGACATATTGCACATCTTCTTTCGGACAAGATGCCACAAAATCAGCACGGTGGAATTCACCTTTCACCATGTCAACCAAACGACTGCCCGGATCTGCCATATGACGATTATCTGTCGGCTTTAATGACAAGCCATCGGGAAGTGTGATGGGGTCAACCTTAATAACATGATTACCTGGCTCGATACCATACAAGCTGTATTGACCATTACCATCGGTAATGACCCAAGTACCATTTTCCATATACAGCTTTACGCCCCCGATTGGCCATTCACCCTCGCTCTGTTTATCGTCACAATCGGTATCAACAAAAACTTTACCAAAGACGATACCATTGTTGGCTAATACGCCATCTTGAGCAATGCTTACTGTGGCACGTGATGTGTTTGAAGTAATCAGCGCAGACGTTAAGGAAGCGCCTGTGGCAACCACCGAGTTGGTTCCATCACCGTCAATTGCTCCTGCTGATACGCGCACTTTATACGTCAGGACATGAGGTTCACGATCCAGTACACCATCAGCTTCACCCTCAAGAAAGGGGAGATTGACGAAGTGTAGGTTAGGCCCTGGCGCACCAACAGGATCTCCAACCAATTTCCCATCCAAAAAGGTGGTGTCGTTCACATAACGGAAGCCATAGGGTAGAGTATCTTTCAATGAAACGGCATACAGTCTTTGTGGCGTTTTATTCTCGATTTTAACACTATAGGTTAAAAACTCACCAACCCCTACCTCAGAGTCTTCGGCACTCTTCGTCAAGATCAAGGTATCCCCAAGACCAGGATTAAACAGTAATGCTGGATCTGCCGGCACATCCACAACCAGTGGTGGATCACCAGCACTCAGAGTAAATATCCCTGTATTGGCTGGAGTACCTTCATACCCTTCTTGACCATAAGAATATTGGTTGACAACGCGATCAATGAAAGCTTCGGGAGGGATTGTACTGGGTACTGAGTACCCCGCAGGGGACGTTACATCAATATAATAATCACCCGCATATAAGAAGGGGAACTGGTATCTGCCATCATCGGCTGTGGTTTGTACCTCATAAGGCAAATTGGTAATAGGATCTAAAGCCACTGTACCATCCGCATTACGCACAATGACTGTCGCACCTTCCACAGGAGTATTAAATACTGAATCAAATACTACACCCAATGGATCAATCAATGCCGCATCAGTGAGTACCGTTCCCGTACCAGGCTCAGCACCAATAGTACGCACCTCTAAACCACCATCGGGTGAACCTTGAATAACACAGTTATTATCTGATGATGTGTAATCAGGTGTACTTGCTGCAAACGGGCATGTTCTGCCAGCCCCCTGATCGCTTGCAGATAAACGTATTGGACTCAAATTACGAAAAACACCTGTATTTGGGCCTGTTTCCAGCATTTTTACAATTAAAGTATCTCCAGTTTTGGAAATCACTTCTACAGAGTAACTATCAACCGTATCTATATCTGTGTTATAGGCACTTGAGTGCATTTCAATATATACGCCATCCATAGTTGGATCATAAGGTCTAATACCATTGTCTAAAGCATAGTAGGTGGCATCCTCAAGATCAGTTGTACTTGCGAAATCTGGAGCCTCTCCATCCCGCTTGTTGCTAAGACTTGGCGTTAAAAAAAGAATCTCAGCATCATCACCCGAGCCACTTGTTTCCCCTGTTCCAGACGTGACTTTGTCGGCAACCACCGTTGTACATACTTCATTACTGGTGAAGTCTTTCTGAGTATCATCGTTAAACTCAAAATAAGCCTCATTGAGAATGATACTGGTCGTTGGATTGCTATCAACAACCACTGAAAATTCCAACTTGCCACTTTGGTTACTATCCAATTGCTCAACCGGAATATATAGGCCCACTTTACTGATGAGATTTACGCCATCCCAGTTAGAAAAACGACTCCAGCGGTTGGTATCTTCATCGCTTTTAAGTTGCACAAGCGGAATCGCTTGTGACGGTGCGAACACAATTTCTGTCGTATTTCTTAGGGTCGTATTCGGAGGAATAACATTCTCTAGTACTGCGCCCGCAATCGCAGTACCGTCAATTTCGTATGCTCTTGCTATGGGTCTTTGTGACCCCGTGTTAGTAAAACGAATGCCGTAATCTAGCGTTTCTAAAGCACGTACGGCTGAGCCACAGGCGGGAAGAACACTATTGTAGATCGTAAGATTAGCACCTATAACGATATCTACAACATCGGTATTTTTTACAATCATTTCTGGGTGCCCCAAAGGCTCCACAGTGATATCCACATGATGTAATTCGCCAGCTTGTTGTGTTGGCTGTGTTTGCCCAACAATAACGAATCCAAATAAGCGGCCAGGCAGCACTTCAGGCAGCAAGTAACAAGTACTTCCTATCGTCGCTGTTCCTGTACAGGCGATGGGAGAAATGACCGGCTCTCCTGCATCAGCAATACCATTACCGTTTTTATCTGCGTAAAGCGTGAGGTTTTGTAGATCAGCATCATCAGAGGCATCTTGCTTTACCTCCAATTGGTACTCTGATTTTATATTGCCTGTATTCGTCAGACGATGTGGCAAACTTACCTGCTGGCCCGCAGTAGCATGAATGATATTATCTCTATTGAGCTCTAAGGCAAATAATTCCGCAACGATAATGAGCGATTCATTTGAGAACATTGTCTTGGTTCGACCATCTGCCGTATCAAACCATGAGATTTCAGCTCTATTACTAATTTCTTGTCCTGCAGGCACCATCGCAGCCTTTAGCGGAATAGAAAGCATCAACAGCGTCACCATTGATAGCACGAGAAATCCGATTAGCCAGTTGGGGGCACTTCTTGGCATGTTGTTCACCACTTTATTATTCTTTTTATTTATTAATAACTTAATGACAACGATAGACATCAGCATTAGTTATGATTTTTGCGAACGTACTTTTTATATAACTTCATAGTCAATACACACTTCCTAACACTCAAGGAAACATAATTGATCATGTCAATTTAGCCCGCACAACTCTCAGTAAACTTGAGGAAGGTGACAGTCGATTGTTGTCAAACCGGACTTCAAACTTACTGAGAGTTATGCGCAACTACATTGATATTTGCTTGGCAAAGCGTCAGGGAAATTCATACGACTTTCCCTAACGCCTAGACTTACATTTACTGCCTAGCTAATGATTACTCATCAACTTTTACGGTGAAACGTACTGTTGATGATTCACCTGATAGCATCTCACCACCTTTTCCTAGCGCCGCTGACTGATCAACACCCGTACCAAGATAATAAGTGACTTTGTCACTGGTAGCGTCATGCTCAGCTTCATCGTCACCTGCACTATCTGATTTCGAAACACTACCGATCATCAAAGACCCTGCATAGAATGATGTGAACTCAGGAATCGAGTCATTCACGATAACATTCATTACTTTTGCATCACCTTCGTTCTTAGCGACGATTTCCCAAACAACACACTCTCCTGGCGCAACTTTTGCACTCTGAATTTCTGCAAATGCGCCAATAGTTCCGGTATCGGTACAATCTGTTTGACGTGCAACCGTCTTAGTTAAACGCACTTGGCCCAAAATAACGTTTGAGGTATCTGTTGCATTACTACGTACCTGGCCACCCGTATCTGTTGGATCCGTTGCTGTTATAGTCGTTGTATTCACTTCACCTTGTGGAGCATTCGCTGGAGCAAATACTTTATCAGTGACCTTGATGTATTGACCTGGTGTAAGTGGGAATTCAACCAAGTTATCAGTATCGCTATCTGTTACCACAACATCTGCCGATGTACCATCTGGGTTATACACCTTGATAGTGTCACCAACAACCAATGTGCCAACTTCTGTGTCACCTACACCATCACCTGTAGTATCAACCAATGTTGTTGAGTTCCAACCTGTTGTGCTGTTACCTGAAGTTAGTTCAACGGCTTCATTCAAGTTACCATCATTCTTTACCGTATGTGGATATTCAACCGTACCACCTGGCTGAACCTGGTTTTGACCATCTGGAGTAACAGAAACTGCACTTGAGTCATTCACGTCCACTGCCACTTTAACACTGTCATTTCGTGCTGAATCTGTAGCAGAAGCCACTTTAACCGCCATGACATAATCATTGTCGCCATCATTATCAGCATCAGCTGCATTAGAATTATCAATTGTAGAGTCGATACCATCAAATGAACCTGGTGCCATGCCTAAGGCTTGCAATGGATCTGTTGATATAGTGACTTCTGCAGTAAAGTTGAATGTTTCACCAGCTGGTAGCAATGGTGTAAAAGTAATGATGTTCCCAGCTGAATCTTTGAACACAACATCCCAGCCAGCCGGAACATTTTCACTACTGATCGCAAATGAATCTGACTTACCCGATTCGTTGGCGACTTCCATTGGGAAAGAAACGGTATCTCCAATATTTCCTTTCTCATTAAGCACCGCGCCTTCACTATGCGCATTAGCAGTACCATCGTCTTTAAAACCCGTATTTGGCTGTGTTGCACCGACTGCCGCCAGATCAACTGCTGGAGGTGTTATCTGACCTAATGTTAATGCGGTTGTATCGCTAACCGTTGTATCACCAGAAGATGTCGCCGTTAAAATCGCGGTATGATTTGTTCCTGGAGCACTCGAAGTGCCTGCTGGCAACTGCGCCTTTACTACAACAGATGTTTCTGAGGCTCCACCTACAACGCCCGTATCTGGCTTACCATCACCATCACTGTCAGTTAATTGCGTTGAACCGTCAGCTGACCATAACGTGAAGATAGTTCCACTGGGGAATGAACCTTGAGCCACTGCCAAGTTATAGATATCGTCACCATTACCCGTGTTTTCAATAGTGTGCGTAAACACAGCGGTTTCACCCGATACGACTTGATCAATATACTGCACATCATTATCTGCAGCGTTATCATCTTTACCATCATTCACTGCTGGAGAAGGCGTACCCAAACCATCATCGTCTGCGGCAACTTTAAACTGCTGAGGTATTTTATCCGTCGTTTTGTTTGAAGGTGTAACGACTTTTGGATCTGTAGGGTTAGCAGGATTTTCTTGCTGGGTATAGAAAACATTTTCGATTAATGCATCAGCGTCCCATGATGGGTCATACTCTGCTTCATAAACGATAGATATCGTTGTATCCTTTGGTAAAACAACATCTGTTGCTTTGATGATTGAAACTGCAGTATCGGTGGTATCACCATCGTTATTCAGATCAACGCCATTTTCGTCCATCGTTGTCGTGGTCGTTGGTACCACATCGGTACCGCCTGTAAGCCCATTTACAGCAATAATTGACACATTCGTTAAAGGTAACGGGGCTGTTGTGCCCGCAGTTCCATCGCCATTATCACCATCGTGATCCACTAATGGTATGGCATCAATGATATCAACCGCATTCGCATCTGCCCCCCCCGTATTTTTAATGGTCAGGGTATAAGTAACCTTGCCTTCATTTCCAGCGGTTGTTGGGTTATCTGGTGTTAAGACGGATTCTTTTGTCTGAACAAGCACAGGGCCCGTACTCACCGTAACGATATCAATATTGTCGCCATTCACCGTATTTGTATTGGTACCAATATCGGTAACCGTACCGCCACCTCTCGACGTAGCTTCGAACTTAATCGTTTCAACATCCCCTGCTGAAGCACCACCATTAATTTGATAAGCAACGACAATGTTTTCTGTTTCGCCTACACCAATTTCCAATTCAGTAATCGTTGGCTCACCAGCATCCGGCTGCCCATTACCATTCAAGTCATGATAAATTGTTGCACCACTATTTTGGGCCACATTATCTGCTGTTAAGTCAAAGACGTCTTTGATATTACCCGTGTTTGTCAATGTATGAGGGAAGTAAACCGTCTGGCCAGGCGCACCTGTTAGATTGTTATCATTTTCCATCGTTGCTTTGTATTGTGGAGCAACGGTAATTACCGCTTCATTCGATTGAGCTGTATATTTGTTTCCGTTCTCATCTTCATAAGAAACGGTTGCCAAGTTTTTAATCTCCTCGCCTGCAAGTGGTGCTGCCGCATAGGCAACGCCACCTACTGACATTGCTGTCAAGGAAGCCGCAACGAAATGCGCCAAAGGTGTTTTTTTAAATAGGTTTGTTTTTTTCATTTATTTTTCTCATTATTTTATTATTACAAGTATTAAAGCCACTATTCAGGAAAACCTCACAATCCAGCTTATTGTGGATAGTTCACGTTCATTGACGATGACAATCTGCTTTTATCATAAAAGAACATTCCTGAAATGCATCTCAAATTCATTTTTAAAATAGCCGAACCTCATTATTTTTATCATTGCTATTCGACTATTTTATTAGAAAATTACTTCACTTTTACGCGATAAGTATAAAGCTGTTTACCACCTGCTTTAAGGGAATTACTCACTCTCCAGCGTAAATGTGTGTATTTTTCTGCTGCTACAACGACAGTTTCCATCTTTCCTGCGTTATTCTTAACTTGACGAGTCACGGGTGTTTTCTCGTAAGTCTTTCCACCATCAATACTCACCAAAAAGTTACTAGGAATTTGCGTACTTGCCGTCTTCCCCAAGTAACTTGTGTTCCCTGGAATTGGCCCTGTAACAGCCAACCCGCTTAACGCCTTCTGACCCGTGTTTTTGTAAACCAGTTGGTATTCAATAACCTGTCCTGGCTCTGCTAATTTTGATGACTTGAGAACTTCTTTGCCTTGTTGGTTTGTCTTAACCACAAACGCCATCATCTCACTGACCAATGGCCCTTGTGATTGTTTCGCCGCAACAGCAACCGTAGTACCTAGTGCCCCCAAAAATGTGAGTGTGAATAACATCTTCTTTAACATAACAGCCCCTTATGAGTGTTTTTTTATATTGTTTTGCACCGACTAAATAATATTATGAAAATTTAAGAACCTCATAACTCATATGAGGTATGTCCTTTTCATTAAGTGCAAAGTGTAAATCGACTAGTGAATATTTCTCTGCAGACTAGTCAAACCGCAACCAATCTTATTGGTCGTTTTTTTTAGCCTGATTAGTCTAGCCTTGAGTCTATGAATATTAAGTGAATAAAGCCTATTCTATATAACCACTTATCTTAAAAAACGAAAAAAATCACCGTTATTTATCGACCAAAGGTGGTTCAAAAATACTGACAGTCGGTACAAAAATTTATCAAAGCATTGATAAAAATCTATCTTTTCAGAGCAATAATTAAGCCCCTGACATAAAGAAACTCTGATCAAGTCTAATTTCTTTGGAATCGGAACTTTACTCCCGCCCTTCGTAGTTTATTTTCAATATGTTAGGCGAGGCTAAAGCCTCGATTCCAATATTGTTTGGACTTGATCGGGGGTTCCATAAAGAATCTAACTGGCAGAACAACTTACGTTTTTCCGTATTGCCTATAAAAATGTGACCTCATAGAATAGCTATTTCGCTTCTTTCAAGAGAATTCTGAAAAATTACGCACAATTTTCTCACGCCATCCTTTCGTGCAAAGGGCTCATACTGTTAGTATTCCTGCTTTATATCTCTGCTCAATACATTCACGACTTTTAGTGCCCCCAAAAAAACATGAATTCACAGGAAAAACGTACAGCCTTTTCACTTGCCACCGTCTATGCTTTTCGGATGCTGGGCTTATTTATGATCTTGCCTGTTTTACCGCTTTATACCGATTCATTACAAGATGTTACGCCTTTTCTGATTGGTGTTGCGATAGGGGTTTACGGCTTAACTCAGGCTGCTTTTCAAATCCCGCTTGGCTTGCTTTCAGATAAGATTGGTCGCAAACCGGTCATTATTGGTGGCTTAGCAGTGTTTGCTATTGGGGGCGCTATTGCCGCGCTGGCTAACGATAATATTTACCTCATTATCCTTGGTCGTGCGATACAAGGAATGGGGGCTATAGCTGCGGCGACGATGGCATTGGCGGCGGATCTAACACGTGAGGAAAATCGTGCGAAGGTAATGGCGTTTATTGGAATGAGTATAGGACTCGCTTTCATGCTTGCCATGATTTTGGGGCCACTGATTAATAGTTGGACGGGCATCTCTGGTATCTTCTGGGTTACCAGTATGATGGCCTTATGCGGCATTATCCTTATTCGTTATACTGTACCAACACCAGCCACATCGTTTAGCCATCGTGATGCGGGCATTATTAGCGGCTATCTTAAACCTGCTTTGACGAACCCATCTTTATTACGTATTGACCTTGGCGTTTTCCTTTTACATGCGATTATGACCGCAAATTTCACGGTCATTCCTATCATTCTGCGTGATCACCTTGGCTTTGAGGTGATTAATCACTGGAAAGTATACTTACCCGTATTTGTAGTATCCTTTGTACTTTCCGTGCCCTTGATTATTTTGGCTGAGAAATACCGTAAGATTAAATCCGTGCTTCTCATTAGCATCTGCCTACTCATTGCCGCCCAGATATTACTAGCATCACAATTCACGATGCTTGAACCGATGTTACTTGGGTTCTTACTGTTCTTCGTTGGCTTTAATTTCCTCGAAGCAGTACTACCTTCTTTGGTTGCTAAATACTCAACAGTTGATACAAAAGGCACGGCTATGGGGGTGTTCAGCACCTCTCAATTTAGCGGCATTTTTGTAGGAGGCGTTCTGGCAGGGACCATCAGCATGGTATGGGGCATAAGCGGTGTCCTTATTTTAGGCGGCATCTTGGCTTCTTTATGGTTGCTCATTGCTTTCTCTTTACCTATCCCTCAGTTTTACAAAACGAAGGTCATTCGTTTGCATGCACGTTTCATTAAAACACCTGAGGACACATCAAGGGCTTTGTTATTGATTCCGGGCGTTAAGGAAGTCTCAATTGCTATAGAAGAAAGTGTTGCTTATCTAAAAGTAGAAAGCAAAGAACTCGATAACAACGCGCTCAAGATATACTCTTCTTAGACTGTTTTTTGAGCACATCGTTAGCGTAGATTAACCCTCCATTCGTATGCGTACATCTCATAAATAACCCCGAGTTATTCCCCATGCCCCTTCTTGACGCTATCTCAAGAGAGCAATGCGATTATCTCTTTTCCTATATCTTCAATCTCTTCCATCACCACACTATGTTCCATCGGGTAGGTACGATAAGTACATTTATAGCCCATATGTTTAAGTACATCTCTGGCTTGCTGACCAAGAAACTCAGGTACAACCGGATCCTTCGTACCATGGAAAATATGTACGGGAATATCATCATTCGCAGCGTGAGTTTCGATCGTTTCAGCTGTTGCAAAATAGGTTGATAGCGCCAGAATCCCAGCAAGAGGTTTTGCGTAGCTCAAACCACACTGATAAGCCACAGCTCCTCCTTGCGAAAAACCAGCGAGAATAATCTTTTCTGAAGGAATACCCCTTGCAATTTCACGATCAATCAAATCTGCTATCGCTTGTGAGGATGCTTCCAGTTGCGCAACATCCACTTTACGCTCAAGACTCATTTCAAGAATGTCATACCAAGCTGGCATCACATACCCGTTATTAATCGTCACTGGCATTTTTGGCGCATGTGGGAAGATAAAACGAACTGCCAAGTCATCGGGTATATGCAACTCTGGAGCAATAGATGCAAAGTCATGACCATCTGCGCCCAATCCATGTAACCAGATAATTGCTGCTTTTGCGGCTTGCTTAGGCTCTTGCTCTACGGCAGGTAGGTATTCCATCATTAATGTCCTGGTTCATCATTCCAAAGAAGTTTGTGTAATTGCATCTGAAAACGCACCGGCAAGTTATCTTCTAATACCCATTCCGCCAAGTCCTGCGCTTCGACTTCACCATAGCTTGGTGATACCAGCACTTCGCAGCGATCATAGAGGGAATACGTTTCTGCAATATCTTTAAACCATTCATAATCTTCACGACTACAAAGAACCACTTTGATTTCATCGTGCGGGGTAATGTAATTGAGGTTTTCCCAAAGGTTTTTATCGGCTTCCGCTGAATCAGGCGTTTTTATATCCATGACCTTTTTCACTCTTGCATCAACCTGCTCAAGAGAAATGGCACCACTGGTTTCCATGGACACCTGATAATTCTCCTCACAGAGACGATCCAACAACGCCACACAATTTGCTTGTGCCATGGGTTCTCCGCCAGTTACACAGATATATTTGGCCTTAAAACTGGCAATTTTCTCAAGAATGGCATCTATTGAGAAGACTTCCCCACCTGTAAATGCATATTCAGTATCACAATATTGGCAGCGTAGCGGACAACCTGTGAGACGCACAAAGACAGTGGGTAAGCCTACAGTGCTAGATTCGCCTTGTAGGGAATAGAAGATTTCGGTGATTCTGAGACTCATTTCCATAGCGGGAGTCTAGTGTATTGATGACTCGGAATGAAGTCTTTTATCTGAGCCTTAAAGCATTGTAGAAAAGTTTATTAGCTATAAAACGGAACTGCTGCGCCGTTTTATAGCTACGTAAAATAGCTAAACGTAAATCTCACTATCAACAAGTAAGAACTAATGTCCTTCAGCTTTCATCTGATCTAAACGTTTCTGTGCTAATTTAGCCGCATTACTTTTTGGAAAGTAACGCAACACATCGTTAAAGGTACGACGTGCAAGATTCCAGTCTTTCACAGCATAGAAGCTATAACCTAGCTTTACTGCCGCATCAGGCGCTTTACGACCTTTCTTATACTTATTCAGCACCACAATAAATGAGTCGATCGCACCACGATAGTCTTTCTTCGAGTACTTCGCTTCACCGATCCAGTAATGCGCATTCTCAGCGAGTGGATCTGTAGGGTATTTCTTCAAGAAATTTTCAAACGCTTTAATCCCTATCCCATGATCTCTCTTTAAGGTCGCATAGGCTTGATTGTAATCTGCCTTGACATTAACTTTTGTCGGTGTCGCGGGTTTCTGAGCAGCAACGGGGGCTGGTTTTACTGGCTCTTTCTTGACTGGAGGCCGTGCGGGAATGGCTGCTCTAGCTTGAGGAGCCGCAGTAGCCTTTGCTGACGCCTGCTTTTTAATACGCTCATCTAAGGCTAAAAATGTTTGTTTCTGACTTTGACGCAGGTCACCAAGACCTTTACGCAAGGTTTCGTTTTCACCGCGTAACTCATCAATCTCCTTACCCATTGATTCTAGTCGCTGGTAAAGCTCACTAATGGCACTCGCCTGATTTGCCTGAGCACTGGTGATCAAGCCACCCAACAAAAAGCTCATAAAAATGGTTTTCATAAAAAACGATACTTGCATAATTAACTCCTAACGTGGATATCGGATTTCCACACGTCGATTTTCTGCCCATGATTCTTCATTACTGTTAACACGAATTGGCTTCTCTTCACCATATCCGACGATTTCCATCTGCGAACCAGCGATACCCTGGCTTTTTAAATGCCATTCTACCGTTTTCGCACGTTGCTCAGAAAGTGCCACATTATATTCACGTGTACCACGTTCGTCAGCATGTCCCTCTAGGCGTATCTGAATATTCGGATACTGTTTCAACAACTTCGCATGGGCATTAAGAACTTGTTGATATTCGGGCTTAATAGAAGCCTTGTTATATTCAAAATAAATGATGCGCTTAGATAGTGGACTTCTTGGGTTCTTCAAATTTTCCAAGGTAATGGCTGCATTCGCGTTCGCAGCACCAGCACCAGCACCAGCACCAGCACCAGCACCAGCACCAGCACCAGCACCAGCACCATGTGGGTTATAGTACCCTGCTCCAGTATTCGATACACCACCTCCAACACCATTATTCAAACCACTGGTAGAGCCTGCCCCACCTTGTTGAGAATTCATTGTACTTGTCGCAACCGAACTTCCAGCTTCTGGGATGTTATTATCCCTTGATACATTCTGAGTTGAACAAGCAGTCATGAACAAGGCACTGGCAATTGCCATTACTGATAAATGTTTCATCATTAATCTCTCTCTGATTATAGACCTTAGTCTATTTTTTACAATAGGTTATATTGGGTTTATAAAGTAAACTAGCAACTAAACACACCTTCTCACATAAAATGACAGCTAGTGATATAAAAATGGCGACCATGAAGGGTGTCCAACATTCTGATAGGGTGAATGTAATACCGACTTCTCCAAACCATTTCCACTCGCTACCGCTAGTACATGCTTTCTCGCGATACCACGCGTTTCATATAGCACCATACCGCCATTAGGCGCAATAGATGGCGATTCATCCAGACTACCTCGGCTAATAACCTCCGATGCTCGATTTGTGAGATCCATCAATGCAACCTGAAACTTGCCGCCTTGCTGTCGAATCATGGCCATTTTTTGCCCCTGAATACTGGGCGCTGAATTATATTTACCTTCAAAGGTTAAGCGCTGTGGCTTACCCGCATTAGCATTTGCCGAGATTTTATAGAGTTGCGGATTACCCCCTCGATCAGAGGTAAAAACAATCGAGCGACCATCAGCTGTCCAACTAGGCTCTGTATCAATCGCACGGGAATGTGTTAATCGCGTGAGATTACCATCGGCCAAATTTAGGATATAAATTTCAGGATTACCCTCGACCGAAAGGCTCAACGCTAATTGACGACCATTCTTAGACCATGCAGGTGAACCATTAATACCCCGTCGTGCCGATACTGTTCGACGTTCTCCCGTCATTACATCCTGAATAAATACAGCAGGACGACCTGATTCAAATGACACATAGGCTATACGTCGAGCTTGTGGCCCCCATGCTGTTGACATAATCGGTTCATGAGAGGTAACCAAGGTTTGTGGATCATGCCCATCAGCATCTGCAACAATCAGTTTGAAGCTTCTGTTTTCACCCGCACCTTGTGATGCAACATAGGCAATACGCGTATCGAAAGCTCCTCTTACACCGGTAAACTGCTTATAGATTGCATCTGCGGTTTGATGTGCAATACGACGCTGCTTTTGATGATAATTGGTGCGAAAACCAGTGAGTTTCCGCCCATTATTCATATCGATAATTTCTACTTCAAGATTAAAGCCCTGGCCTATGGGAACGGTCTTACCACGCAATAAAAATTCTGCGCCTGTTGGCTTCAAGGTCTGAGGATTCAAACTGCCACCGAAAGGGGAAATATAAATAGTCTTTGGTAAAGCGACAAAGCTAAATTGACCACTACGCTTGAGATCATCCCGAATCACGGTTTGCATTTGCCTTGCTCGCTGATCTCCTTCAAAAGGCGCCATGACTAATTTGAGCCGTGCATCCTCTCCTGATTTATCAATCACCAAATCAATATCGGCATGCGTAAATGATGCTACCAATGGTAGTAACAATAATAATGTGAGTTGTAAAAGTTTTTTCATTATCGCTTTAACGTTAGATTTAAATTTTGGTCAAATAAGTCATTTCTCGCGGGAATGGGTAAAGGCTCTGCTCGCTTAAAGGCATCCTTAACACTCTCGCAAAATGCCGGAGAGCCTGTACATTTCAATAACCTGAATTGTTTGATGTGGCCCGAACGTGAAACCCGAATTTTTACTTTCGCCATCATGCCACTGGAAGCTGGTGGTGTTATCCAACGTGGCTTAACGTGTCGTATAACTTTACTGCCCCAGTTACCTAGAGCCGCATTCTTTACCGCTTCTGCTTGCGCCCTGGCATTAGCCTCTGCAGCAGCCTTTGCCTGAGCTTCCGCTCTAGCTTTTGCTAGCTCTCGCGCTTTCGCTTCTGCCTTGGCCTTTGCATCAGCTTTCACATCTGCTTTTTCCCAAACTGGCGCTTCCTGTTTAGCTTTAGCTTCTTGTTTAGCTTTAGCTTCTTGTCTGGCTTTAGCTTCTTGCCTAGCTTTAGCTTCTTGTCTGGCTTTCGCCTCTTGCCTGGCTTTCGCTTCTTGTTTAGCTTTCGCTTCTTGTTTGGCTTTCGCTTCTTGTTTGGCTTTGGCTTCTTGCTTAGCTTTGGCTTCTTGCTTGGCCTTGGCTTCTTGCTTAGCTTTGGCTTCTTGCCTGGCTTTGGCCTCTTGCTTGGCTTTTGCCGCCTTCTCAGCTTTGGCTTCTTGCCTGGCTTTGGCTTCTTGTCTGGCTTTAGCTTCTTGCCTGGCTTTAGCTTCTTGCCTGGCTTTGGCCTCTTGCCTGGCTTTGGCCTCTTGCCTGGCTTTGGCCTCTTGCCTAGCTTTAGCTTCTTGCCTGGCTTTGGCTTCTTGCCTGGCTTTGGCTTCTTGCCTGGCTTTAGCTTCTTGCTTGGCTTTGGCCTCTTGCCTGGCTTTGGCCTCTTGCCTGGCTTTGGCCTCTTGCCTGGCTTTGGCCTCTTGCCTGGCTTTGGCCTCTTGCCTGGCTTTGGCCTCTTGCCTGGCTTTTGCCGCCTTCTCAGCTTTGGCTATTGCTTCACGATTCTTCCTCTCCTGCTCTTCCTTGATTGCGAATTGTGGAGATGGTTCAATCACTGTCGGCTTTTCCATCTCAGGAACTGAAACTGGAACTTTTGGCTTAGCTTGAATAGATTCACTCTCTTGTACAGGGTTTGAAGCAGCTTCATTGCTTTCAGGAAGTGCTTTCGATGTAAACGCCTGATTATTGAGAGCGATAATCGTCACAGCAACCGGCTGCCCAGTTTCCTGTTGCGCTTGCGGCCAAAACATCCCAATAAAAAACAACGCAAACAAACATAGATGCAACAACCCCGCGACGAGGAAAGCACTAGGATGTTTTTTAATGAGCTGAAACATGATTATTGAACTTCTTGGCCATCGACTGTTGCGCTATCTGAAATAAAAGCAAAATGACTTGCTCCCGCCTGTTGAGCTGCCGCCACTGCTTGCATAATGAAACTGTATTGGGCTGCTTGGTCTCCTCGAATATGAATCGCCTGTTTTTTATCCGTAAGTTTTTCAGAGATGCGTTGGCTTAACTCAGTCACATCAGCCATCTCCTCCTCACCTAAATAGAATTTCCCAGCGGTATCAATACCAATCAGTAACGGTTCTTGTTCGTTGTCAGTACTTATTGAGTCGGCATTAATTTCAGGAAGATTGATTTCAAGCCCTGTTTGCAACATCGGCGCAGTTACCATAAAGATAATCAACAATACAAGCATCACATCGATATAGGGTACGACGTTGAGTTGCGCCATGGCTTTACGTTGACGACGAGCCATAATCTACTCGCTCTTACTCGAATGCCGACTCAGCAATGAGACAAATTCTTCTCGAAAATTCTCATAAGCAACGCTGAGTCGATCAACTGAATCACTAAATTTATTGTAAGCAATGAGTGCTGGAATCGCTGCAAAAAGACCTAATGCTGTTGCAATTAATGCTTCTGCAATACCGGGGGCAACCACTGCTAAGGTGGCTTGTTTCATATGTGCAATGGAGAGAAAAGAACTCATAATCCCCCACACCGTGCCAAATAAGCCAACATAAGGACTAGTCGAGGCAACCGTCGCAAGGAAGGTAAGGTTTTGTTCGTACTTATCCAACTCACGAGATTCTGCAATTCGCATTGCTCTGTGTGCCGAGTCCAAGACTCCACCATCGACTTTCTTATGACGAGTGAGTGATCTCGTGAATTCCTCATAGCCATCGAAGAAAATCCGATCAATCCCTGTATGAGGTCGGTGATTCTTCATATTGTCATGCAAACTCTTGAGTGAGATACCGCTCCAGAAACGATCCTCAAAGCGTTTGGTATGGATCGTTGCACTTTTGAGTTGCTGATATTTGATGATCATCACTGCCCATGATGCAATGGAGGCAAGAACTAGCAAAGCCATAACAACCTGAACGACAGGGCTGGCATCAATAATCAGTTTGAGTATAGAAAAATCAGTTTGCACGCTTATTGCTCGCTTTATTAGCCCTTGCGTCGACAACTCATCCTTAAAAACTCCCTGTGTTAATAGTTAGAGTTTATCGATAATGCTCATGGGTATTCTGGTTGGTTTAAATCTGTCAGCACTCACACACACAATACTTACGTCAGCAGTGGTCAATAAGTCCCGCTGTTCTTGCTCCACCAAAAAAACGTCTTGATGACAGATAAATTGTGATTTGCCTTTTTCTGTGACCATAGAAGTCACACAAAGTTGCTGATTAAATTTTGCAGGCTTTAGATATTGAATATTGATCGCACGTACTACAAAGAGAATACCAAGCTCGTCACGTAAATGATCTTGCTCATAGCCAAGATCACGTAACCACTCCGTTCGCGCACGCTCCATAAAATTCAAATAATTGGAATGATAAACAACTTGTCCTGCATCGGTATCTTCGTAGTAAACACGAACAGGAAATTCGAAAACTGATTCACTCATGATGGGAGGGCACCTCCATCTTTCGATGGTTGATAACGCATACCAAAGTGCTCCCAAGCTCTTCTTGACGCCATTCTTCCTCGTGTTGTCCGTGTCATGAATCCTTGTTGGATGAGGAAGGGTTCGAGTACATCTTCAATGGTGCCACGCTCTTCACCAATTGCTGCTGCCAAGCTATCTACTCCGACAGGGCCGCCGTCAAATTTTTCGATAATGGCCAATAACAGACGTCGATCCATATGATCAAAGCCTAGCTGGTCTACATTCAACATATTCAGTGCCTGATCAGCCACGTCCCCTGTGATATGACCATCTGCTCGTACTTGCGCAAAATCACGAACTCGGCGCAACAAACGATTAGCGATTCTTGGCGTGCCACGAGAACGCTTGGCAATTTCCCTTGCACCTGCCTCATCAATCGATACTTTCAAGATGGTCGCTGAGCGTGAAACAATATAGGTAAGATCTTCAACATTGTAGAACTCAAGACGCTGGACGATACCAAAACGGTCTCGCAATGGCGAGGTCAGCAATCCAGCACGGGTGGTTGCGCCGATTAAAGTAAACGGCGGCAAATCGAGCTTGATCGAACGAGCAGCTGGCCCTTCGCCGATCATAATATCGAGCTGAAAATCTTCCATGGCAGGATAGAGAATTTCTTCCACTACTGGACTCAAACGATGGATCTCATCAACGAACAACACATCATGTGGTTCAAGATTTGTTAGTAGTGCCGCTAGATCTCCAGCCTTCTCCAAAACTGGCCCTGAAGTTTGACGCATATTCGCATTCATTTCTTGGGCAATAATGTGGGAAAGCGTGGTCTTACCCAAACCTGGAGGACCAAAAATTAAAACATGATCAAGGGCTTCAGAACGCGCAGTTGCCGCCTCGATGAAGATTTCCATCTGGTCACGCACAACAGGCTGACCAATATAATCTGCTAAACGCTTTGGGCGGATTTGTTCTTCATTATTGAACTCATCAGACGTGGCTGATGCCGTTATAATTCGATCCTCCTCACTCATTTAAGACTCGCTTTCAAAGCAGAACGAATGATCTCTTCAACATTACTCGAGTCTTGTCCTTTACCTGCTACCATGCGATTAGCCTGTACAGGCTTATAACCCAGAGCAATCAATGCATTGGCTGCCTCCTCTTCAACAAGCGCAGGACTGTGCACCGCCGTTGCTGATGCCACAGGCATTTCAGTACCCATCTCGATTTTAGGCAAACGATCCCGCATTTCAATGATTAGACGCTCAGCTGTTTTCTTACCAACCCCTGGCAGTTTTGTGAGCCCCGTCACATCGCCTGCCTGCACACACTGCTGGAACTCGTTGACATTCATCCCTGACACTATCGCCAGTGCCATTTTAGGGCCAACACCATTTACCTTGAGTAATAGCCGAAACAGACTACGCTCGGCTTCTGAGCTAAAGGCATACAAGATCTGCGCATCTTCTCGAACCACAAAATGGGTAAAGAGGGTCGTTTCAGCATCGACTTCTGGCAATTCACCAAATGTTGTCATGGATGCTTGCAGTTCATAGCCGATACCATTCACATCGAGCATCAACTCGGGTGGCTTTTTATAAACTATCGTGCCGCGCAATCGACCTATCATTTATTTTCCTTGTTCCGCTATTTGGATTTTCTTTTGAAATGCCCATGTATGAGCATGGCACAACGCCACACCCAAAGCATCAGCACGATCTTCTTGAAGTTCGCCAGACAAATTTAAGAGTATTTTTGTCATGTGTTGAACTTGACTTTTATCCGCCGCGCCTTTTCCAACCACGGCCTGTTTCACTTCGCGAGGGGTATATTCTGCCACCTCAAGACCATTCATGACACCTGCGCATATCGCTGCGCCACGAGCCTGCCCCAACTTCAACGCAGAACTTGGGTTTTTTGAAACAAATACGTTTTCGATCGCCATTTGGACAGGCTGATATTCCAAAATCACGGTTTGTAAGCCTGCAAAAATCTTGCCTAAGCGTTCGGGAAAAGGCGCACTACCGAGTTTTAGAACTCCACTGTGTATATGGCGACTATGTTGCCCATTGCTTTCGATAATACCAAACCCAGTAAAACGCGAACCTGGATCAATGCCTAGAATGATTGCCACTATAGTTACCTATCCATTTATTATGCGTCTTTTCATTATTTGAATATAGCCCTCAGACTTCACTCAGAAAATTGCACCAAGGGATTGAACAATATAAATCGAATGACGAATAAGCAAGCCATATGTACTTAGGTAAGGGAGTTATTAGCCAAGTGACGCCATGACCTCTTCAGAAATATCAGCATTCGAGTAGACTTGTCGAACATCATCCAAATCTTCCAAAGCATCGACCAAACGCAATAACTTCTCAGCACCATCAGCATCTAGCGGAGATAGATTATCAGCACGCATGGTGACTTCGCCTTCATCCGTATCAAAACCTGCTTCTTCCAGGGCATTATTGACCGCCAGGAATTCAGCCGCCGAACAAATCACTTCAAAATTACCGTCATCATCCACTGCCACATCGTCCGCACCCGCATCCAATGCCACCTCCATCAGATTATCTTCATCAACATCATCACCATATGGGAAAACGCCGATTTCATTGAACATATATGACACCGAGCCATCTGTACCCAAGTTGCCACCGGCTTTTGAGAAAGCATGACGTACTTCTGACACGGTACGATTCCGATTATCCGTTTCCGTATCCACCATCACAGCAACACCGCCAGGGCCATAGCCTTCGTAGCGAATTTCGAAAAAGTCTTCACCATCCAACTCTCCTGCACCACGTTTAGCATTACGCTCAATCGTTTCTTTGGGCATATTAGATGCTAGCGCTTTATCAATGGCTAAACGTAAACGTGGGCTAGCACTCGGGTCAGATGTCTTTCCTTCACGCGCCGCAACCGTTATTTCACGAATAATTTTCGTCCAAACTTTTGCACGTTTCTTATCTACTGCGGCTTTTTTGTGTTTTATATTCGCCCACTTACTATGTCCTGCCATAATTTTTTCTCAAATACATTAACTGAATAGAATGGCGAGATACTAGCACAGACTTCTAGGCTCAACACCTCATGACACGGTATTTATGAGGAGCTGTGGGCTTAACAAAATCACTGATGGCCCTTCTCTCACCAGATTCTTTTCATTGACTGATGAATTGCCTATCAAAGAATTTTCACCACTCTCATCATAAATTCTGAATTAAGCACAACAAACATTTGTGCTAACATGCGCCGAAATTAATCGGAGAAAAAGTATGGCAAAAGCAACTGCACGTCACATCCTGGTGGCAACTGAAGACAAATGTAATGAACTAAAGCAGCAAATCGTTGACGGTGCTGATTTTGGTAAAATCGCTCAAGACAACTCAAGCTGTCCATCGGGTGGCCGTGGCGGTGACTTAGGTTCTTTTGGACCAGGCCAAATGGTGCCTGAATTTGATCAAGTCGTATTCAGTGCCCCCATTAATGAAGTGCAAGGCCCTGTTCAAACCCAATTTGGCTTTCATCTTTTAGAAGTAACAAGTCGCGAAGACTAAGCAATATGCATTATTCCGTGAGCATTGAAGCTTCAATGCTCACCTCTCCTCCATGCTGACATCCTAGTTACTTTCAATTTCATAGATAAAATCAATCCCCTGATCTTCACCTGATTCTGCTTCTAATGACCATTTTGAACTGATCGTGTAATCCACGGCAATTTTGTGGAATGTATCAAATAGGCCTGTGATATAGCGAATATATAACCTAGGCCCCAGGCGTTTTCCCAGCTGTAATTTATTCTGTTTATAATCACCATAGGTAATAATATTCACGTCATCTAAGCCGACCGATCCTCCAATACGATTCAGTAAAGAGCTGCCGCTATTGATACCCAATGTACGCACAGCTTGTACTAATAATTGCGCCTCATCACCAGACGTTTCTGAGAGGCTTTGTCCCGTCAATAAGTAACTCAGTGCATCATCTTCTGGTTGCGGTGGGTCAGAGAAAATCGAGGACTTTGGACTCTGCAATGTTCCAGCCAAATTGAGTCCAACTTTTATATCGTTCACACTCCGTGTTGCACGAATATCCAAACCTGGATTACCAATGGGGCCATTGAAAACCAGCACGCCTTGTTCAATTTCCATACTTTGACCATAGGCTCGGTATTGACCATCAATAATACTGAGCGAACCTCTTGAAAGAATCGTGCCTTTGTTTTGAGTGACGAAGAAATTCCCTTGCAAATGACTTTTCAGACCGAAACCTGAAAAGGTAATCGGCTTGCCCAGGGTAATCCTGACATTGGGCAAAATTCTTATGGGATGTTTTGATTTAGCTTTTTCTTCTTGGCCTTTGATAATAACATCTTCCGATTCATAGACCGCGCCCTTGGGTATCTCATCCAATTTAATTGTGGTTTTCGGCACATGTAATGTACCACTCACTTTAACCAGGCGAGGGGTCGCGTTAATCTTAAGCGAAGGTGATACGTAAGATTGTACTTCAAGGGTATTCATAAAGAGCAGGTCTTTACCTTGTAAATTGAGATCTGCCGTCCAATCATTTAACCGTTTTATATTCAGGACGCCATCAACATTCAACACGCCAGCTCCTGCTCGCAAGCTTCCTGTAATTTTGGCTTTATCTCTACTTTGGCTATTCACTTGGATATTCATATCAGAAAGCTTCGTTCCTGTATCAGGTATCACAAAACTTCCTTTTTTGAGTTCAGAGTTAAGGCTAATGGCTGGATTGTGTAATGCGCCCTTCACATGTAAAACGCTAGATAAACTACCTTGAAAATTGGTAAGGTCTGGGAAAAACTCTTGTAACCAAGCCAAGTTTTTCATGTCTAGAATAAAGGTATTATCAATATTGGGGGAATGTACATTCCCGTTTAATGAAATAACGCCTTCTGACTGTAAACGCCCCCTTCCTTCAAAAACAAGTTGCGACTGACTACTGATCTTTTTACCTTGTAAATTCAGTTTAATACTACCCTGCTTGTAATGAAAATAGTCCATTTCACCATCCGACCGTTTTACGCCAACGCGATTATCGGGCAAGGATAAATTCACCGAACCAAACACGCCTTCTGATGTTTGCTTTACATCGAATATCCCGAACATCATACCAGGCAAATCCAAAGCATCCGGAAGCCATGGTTTAAACTGTTTTAAGGGCAGGGCTTTTAAACGCCCTTTTCCACTAAGACCAACGCCTTTTTGCCATGACAGAGTGGAACAACCATTTCCTCTACTATTGCTAGTCACACATATGTCACTACTTCGAACGGCGTTAGTTGTAACTTCAATCCGGCTAGGCTTTTGTAATCGCCAATCTCCTGTTGCCGTGTTCTTAAGGCTTGCTGTATTGATACTGCCACGCCAGCGATCGTCGAACCAACCACCCCGCGCTTTTAGCTGTAAGTCCCCGAGAGAGCTTTTCGCATTTAAGCTCAGATTGTGCTTATCGATACTCCCTTCACCTGTCAGTTTCGCTGTGGAGATAGCTTGATTAACCAGTTGTACGTGTTTTAGCTCACCCAACAAGCCTACTTGTTGGTCTTTCACATCAAAGCTTATATTCGCTTTTTGACTGGAAAATTTGGGAGCCTTGAAATTGCTTAGTTGAACCTTGCCTTTGCCTGAAAACGTCTCAACCGATTTTCCCGCCCCTGTCATTTTGACTATCGCTTGGTCAAACGATAGATCTTCAAAGGCTAAAGTATTGAGATCAGCATCGATATAACCTGAGACTTCAGAGTCCCGTAACTTGCCATCAAAATCGAGTTCTGCAAAATCAAGATTTAGCTCTCCAGCCCGCAATCCACGAACACTGAGTGTACCTTTTGCATCTGGCGCAAAGGTTGTTCCTGACAACTCACCCTTTCCAACAATTAATCCCGCATAATCAGGCAAAACCTGGGACATATCACGGGCATCAATATCCCATTTAAAATAAAAAGGTTCGGTGATTTGCCCATCCAGTTTCAGCTGGTTAATACCAGATTTTGCATTAAAATTATGTAAGCTTAACAGGCTATTTTTGAGTCTGATTTTTCCTGATGATTGCAAAGGATGGCCTGCAATTTCACCATTCAACGATAAAAAGTCATTATCAAAATACCAACGCTTCTTCGTAAAATCGTAACCTCCTTTCGTCTTGAGGTCTGTATCAAGATTAGATTCGACTAGCTTGGGAATCCTTGATAGGTCCACATGTTTACCTGAAACATTCGCGTCCCAGGTAAATCCCTTAAACCAGCCTAAATTCACCTGTCCCGTTAAATCTCCTGATTTATTGTTGAGATCCACATCTGACAAAATTAAGCCATCGTAATCCCCTTCAAGCTTGAGCTTAACCTCACTCTTGCCTAGTATGCGCTCTTTCCACAGAAAGGATGTTTCAGCTTTATAGTTCGTCCATGTCCCTGATATTTTTGCATCCCCCGAAAACTGCCCCGTTACAATATGCGAATACTGTACTTTGCCATGCCCTTGCATCGCATGTGGCTGCATAAAATCAACGGATACATCATCCAGCCATACTCCCATTGGATATTGTCTTATTTGGGGCTTTGCTGATACTTTTTGCGCCTGTAAAAAACTATCCACAATGGCAACCTCATGGACGTTCATATCAGAAATCGAAAATACCTCCTTATTTTTTCGATTGTAGATATGCAGACTTCCTAGCGTGACATAATCCGCAGACAAGTCCACTGGAAATGGGATATTCGGAATCTTGATATTGTAGGTCGTCTTTGCAGGCACTGGTTTTTTTCGAGGTAATAAACGTATCTCAAGCCTTTCTGCGGAAAGCCTTTTTATATTGAAACGTTTTTTTTGATAGGGCACCTGTGCAAGCTTGAGTTTGATATTATCCAAAGCGATACGATGACGTTGATTCTCCCAAACTAACTGCTGCAAATGTAGACCCTTTATCAGGTTTCCTTTAACACCTTCAATATGCAAACCAAAATTGGCATAATTTACCAATGACACTAACGATTTGGCACCAATGTTTGTGATCAACACGGTCACTAGCAACGCCAGCAACAATGCTGCAATTAATAGAAAATCTGCCAGCCGATGATGCGTATTCCTCATAGATCAGGGCCAATACTCAGATGAAGATGCAGATCTGACGTATCATCATGAGGCACAGCAAAATCGACTCTCACCGCACCGATTGGGGAACGCCAACGTATACCTGCTCCCACGCCTAATTTAAGCGTGGTATCTTGAGTTTGATCAAATGCATTGCCTGTATCGGCAAAGATGGCGGCACTCCATTTATCTTGGATGGGGTGTTCATATTCAAGGCTGGTTTCCAGCAAATTTCGACCACCGATGACATTGCCATCATCATTCACTTCGCCTAAGGATTCATAGTTGAAACCACGGACACTATTGATGCCTCCAGCAAAAAAGCGTAGATCTTTCGGTAAATCATCTAATTCATCACCAAATGTTTTACCCAGTTCTATGCGAGTAATCAGTCGCCCTTCTCCTATCTTCTTTACCTTTTTCCCATGTAGAGACACGCTGAAAACGGAAGCGTCACTCAGTACTTTATCAAGCGCACCTTCTGCTTCAAAACGTATTCGCCAGCCATCATCTGGAAAAAGGACTTTATCCGCTTTAACCTTTGAGTATTTCACTCCTGCCAACGTTAACCGTGACTTTGTCGCAGACTCTCCAAGCACTGTCGTTCGGTCATCAAGGTAACTCAGAGACAGCGTTCGCTTCCAATCACTGTCTCGCAGGCTTGTCGATACAATCCCAACACGAAAGTTTTCACTTTCGACATCATCATTATTCTCCTGCTTGTAGCTTGCCGTATAAAACAGGTTGTTTCTGTCCGGATCATCTTTGGGAACGGTTAACTGTGTTTTCAGTTCATTAATACGTTGTGATAAGCCAACCTCGATATTGAGCCTACGACCCGATGACCCCGTCCAACGTCGCTCCATACTTGCTTTTGAACGTAATCCGGTATCCGTTCCGTAACCTAAACGAAGTTTATACCCATTCCTCTTTCGTTCTTTTAAGGTAATCACTATAGGGATGGCCTGTTGTTTCGCGGCCTCATATTTAGCCGCTACGCTGACCATTGCGTAATAACCGCTGTTTTGCAATAACTGTTGCTGACGTATCATCTCCGCTGAACTGAAATACTCTCCTTCTTTTATCACCACAAAACGTCTTAGGTATTTATCCTCGAGAATTTTCTGCGCTACCGAAATATTTCCATAGCGAAAGCGTTTACCTGTCACAAAGGTCATGTTGATTTCGGCACTGTTATTCTGCAAATCCAGAATAATCTGTTTTGTTTGAAACCTCGCATCCAGATATCCTCTCTGTTGTGCCATTTCCAAAAGATTATTTTTATAGTCGGTATAGATTTTATGATTAAGAATATCGTTCTTTTGGTAGGGTGATTTCTGGAAAACAGCCATCAATTGCTCATCTTGACGCCCCTCTCCGACTATTTCAATACGTTGTTTTTTGATCCTGACGGGAGGCCCAGGCACTATCTTCGCAGTCACCTTCCAGCATGTTTCATCATTGATAAACGTGATGCGATTGCTTGATTGGTAGTAGCCCAATGCACGTTCTGCACGTTTTAACTTATTTTGAAGTGCCCTTTGAAATTTACCCATCGTTTCGAGGTCTGCCCAACAAGGTGGACGATACGCTGGCAAGCGAGCAATAATGTTTTTCTCTAAGGAGCCCCGTGCACCATCGATATTAATATTGAGCTTTGTTAACAAGGCTTCTTCCTCCGCCCAAGCTTCACCGATAGTCAAAGCCAAACAAACACCAACGATTCGTAACAACAAACCTATATCACGCTTATTTTTCGAAACTCCAACGAAGCATTGCATCCTGAATTCTGGAACCTCTTCCTCCACCAATTTTGGGGCCATTATGATGTATGACAACGGCGAGCCATTTTCCTTTTCGAGTCAGCATATAACCCGCAATCGCTTTTGAATTTCTTAGTGTCCCCGTCTTCATATGGGAGCGCCCACGTTGATCACCTTTGCGAAAACGTTTGACCATGGTTCCATCAAGACCAGATAGTGCCAGTGAAGACATAAACTCGGGCATAAAAGGGTCATTCCAAGCCTTCTGTAATAACTGCATATGTTGTCGTGTTGTTATGCGCGCGATCCTTGAGAGACCTGATCCATTGTCGATGATAATACCTTGATGATCAATGTTATTCTCTTCAAGCACATCCAGTATTGCTGTTCGCCCTTTCTCCAGCGTTCCGGGCGCTCCATACTTCTTCGCACCGAGCGTTAATAAGAGCTGACGCGTCATAACGTTGTTACTCCATTTATTGATTACTCTAATCTGGTCTCCCAAACTGTCAGAGTAGTACGTATGGAAGCGTTTATCTGACTGCGTAACTTTTCCTTTTTTTAACGTACCTGTGAGCTCCCCTCCCATACCTCTCCAGAAATCTCGGAAGCCATTATAGGCATGCTCATCAGCCTCAGAAATAGCCCGCAAAATATATTGTTGCCCGCACTGTGCTGAATAGCTTCCAGCAATTATTACTTTATTCTTCGTGCGTGAAATTGTTGGTCGATGATGCTTACGGGCGCATCGCTTACTCGAATATTTGACACGGTTGGTATAACTGTATTCTGGAATCCATGGATAAGGAATGATATCAATACGCTTTTCTTCTTTATCTGGACGAAATAATAAACGCGTTGCCTGAAAGTTATACATTAAGGCAGAAGGTATTGCGTTATAGGTTCTAAAAGGCCGGTTATCAAATTTACCTGGGTCAGTTTTAGGAATATCAAAATAGCTGTTATCGATAATGATATTACCCGTAATCTTTTTTAATCCTCTATCACGAATACCTTGGACAAACTTCCAATATTTTTCATGAATAAGAAAAGGATCTCCATAACCTTTAAGTATAAGATCACCCTTTAATACGCCACTTTTGATCGAGCCACGTATCCAGGCTTCGGTCTTCCAAGAGTAATTTGGCTTTAACGTTTTTAGGGCAGCATAGGTTGTCAACAACTTCATGGTTGACGCTGGATTACGCGAAACATCAATATTATGCGAAATTAAGGATTTCCCTGAACTTAACTCTTTGACTGATACGCTTAGGTTTTTATTCGGAATCTTATGTTTTTTTAGAAGCTGGCGAACCTCTTCCGGTAATGCTCCGGCACTATCTGAGGAGCCCTTTGCAATCGCATACGAAGAAACAATAAATGTGAGGAGCAGGTAGAACCCCATCGTTCTTATGAAAAAACTCAAAATAGCAGCCCATTATTTTTTATTAGATATTTTAGGTTTTATGCTACCAAAGAGCATCCACGATTACCACAGCATCCTGATAACGGTATTTTATATCAAAGTCATAAAGCCGTATGCGATGGACTTTTCCTGAAGTAGTACGCTGATGAGCGGGTCTGATTTCATAGCTTAGAATGTCCCTAATAACACTTTTTATATCGACATCAAACTGCTTTGACTTCGACGATGCTTGCTCATCTGCTAATGGCATAAACTCAACAAGAAACTCAGTCTCTGGCTGCTCTTTGGCAAAGCCTCCAACAGCACCATCAATAGCATCTGCGTAGGGTAAATAGGGTTTGATATCAAATACGGGCGTATTATCTAAAATATCCAAACCACTTAATATGATGCATGTCCGATCATAGCCCTCACTCTGACATTGAATAGCAACAATTTTACCTACTGAAAGCCCAATACCATTGGGACGAAACGGTGCTCTGGAAGCCCAAACACCTACTTTTTGTTGCCCACCTAACCTTGGCGGTTTGACGGTAGACTTCCATTCTTCACGTAATGATTGATGAAACTGGAAAACCACCCATAGATGAGAAAACTCACTTAAACCAACAAGCGCATCTTCATCACCATAGTTATGTTCAAACTCAAGCCGTGAATGAACACCTTCAATTATCCCAAATTGCCGAGGTATCCCGAACTTTTGCTTATAAGGAGATCTTATTGTTGCTATTAACTTCATAGAACACTGTTATTAAATGATTTTCTTAGAAATTACATCTGAAACTGAACATCAAATTAACGGTTCTAAATAATCATTGCAAATGATATACTTATGCCATATTAAAGAAACACAGCTTGGCTTGACTAATAACTACACGGAAAGCGTCACATCTCAGACACGGATTCTTATAGCTCTTACTTCATCTACATTACAAAAACAAAAATATTAGAAACTTATAACAAACGCAAGGTTTCCGATAGTTATTTGTAGAAAGAGTTCTTTCGTCGCAAATTTATGGTGATACTCTCCTTATAAAAGTAACATGATCTGATATTAAAAATCAGAATAACTAAACTACAAGGTTTTCCAGCATGAAACCCCAACAAGAAACGCATATTGTTGCATTCGACAACCCAAACAGCACCAACTTGGCACACGCAAACAATCAGCAACTCGACACAAGAGTTGAACCTTACCCAACTCAACAACACGCCCCTTCTGATGAAAAACCAGCAGATGTTCGAGATGTATTAAGCACATTGGGAAGAAAAAAGTGGTTAATCTTCGGAATTGCCTCCCTCTTTACTGTTATTGCTATGATTATTTCATTAGCGATGACACCCGTATATCGCGCAGCAGCAACCATTAAGATTGACCCTGATGAGAAAAAACTTTTCGATTTTGATGTCAAAACTGGCAACAGAAGTCCGATGGAAAACAAAGAGTTTATGCAAACGCAATACAAACTTCTTAAAAGTCGAACGCTGGCACGTCGGGTCATAGACACTTTAGAATTAGAAGCCTCACTACTTGCAAAAGCTAATAACGCTAGCAACAGACCTTTTTACGCTGATTTTATGGAGGACTTTAACGCAAAAATGGAGGCAAATGCGGTTACTTCTTCTGATATAAAAACCCCTAATACGACGCCACCAGCTGAACTTGAGTTTTTACTGAACCTCGATATAAAACCAGTCGTTAACTCCCAGCTAGTGAATATCTATTTTACTGATAAAGATCCAGAATTGGCAGCAGCTATCGTCAATAACCTGACAGCCAAGTTTATCGAAATGAACCTCGACAGTCGTCGTGATGTCGCATCAGATTCCAAGAATTTTCTATTAGAACAAATCTCGCAAACTAAAAGTGATCTGGAAGCTTCTGAAAAAGAACTAGTTGACTATGAGCGTAAATATAATATCGCCAATACTGGCAAGGGTTCAACACCTGATGGTAACAGTTATGACATCATAAACAATGATTACACTCGAGCCAAGACTCAACGTATAGATGCAGAAGCCGCATATCGCCAACAACAAAACTCAGCAGGCGAGATCCGCATTTTGGATAATCTCGTTATTCAACAGCTCAAGTCTGAACTACAAACACTACAAAATCGGTACCAACAAGACCTCCAGCAATTTAAACCCCAGTATCCTGCGATGGTAGCATTGCGTCAACGAATAAACACCACACAACAAAGTTTGAACCGAGAAATAAACACGGTAAAACAGAGCACAAGTCAGGATCTTAAAAAAAGATTTGATGCAGCCAGACAAAAAGAGCAAGAGCTAAGCAAAGAGCGGGAACGTGAACGACTACGCCTGCTAAATTCTCGTGATAAAAACAATGGCCATGTAACGATTCAGCGTGAAGTGCAAACTAACCGCGAACTCTATGAAGGTCTCCTTCAGCGTGTGAAAGAAGTTAGCATTGCTGGCGGCGTAGGCAGCAGTAACATATCCATCATCGACCCTGCTCTTATACCATTCGAAAAACATAAACCAAATACCAAACTCAATATGGCTCTTGGTCTTGTTCTTGGTACCCTAATTGGTGGCTTACTAGCACTTCTACTTGATACAAGAGACGATAGAATCAGATCTGTTGACGACTTGAAAAAGTTGACGCAGCTCCCTGTACTTGGAGTATTTCCAAACACAAAAGTAAAATCTAATACCCGAGGAAAACGTCAACCTATTTTAGTGACCGACCATCCATCCTCCGCCATGTCAGAAGCTTTTAGGTCCTTACGGACAAACATGCTCTTCTCTACCTCTGAGGGCATTCCTAAATTGCTCCATTTAACTAGCTCAGGCTCTGGTGAAGGTAAAAGTAACACCGCGATCAATTTGGCTTGCGTCTTTGCGCAAACAGGAAAAAATGTCTTAATCATTGATGCAGACTTACGTAAGCCCTCTTTACATAAATACTTGAAACTATCAAACCAAAGAGGACTGTGTAATTACCTGGATAACGAAATTGAAATTTCTGAAATCGAATCAGAAACATCTATAGAAGGTCTAACGGCAATAACATCTGGCGGTGTAAGCCCTAATCCTGCGGATCAATTATCAAGCGACAAAATGGTTGAGCTTCTTAGAATGGCATCCGATGCTTATGATCTGGTCATCATAGACTCTCCACCTGTGATGGGGTTAGCTGATGCATTAATCTTATCTAACCGCTCTACCGCAACCTTATTCATTGTATCAAGTCATGAAGCTCGCAAGAGCCACATCCTTGGCGCATTAGAGAGACTCAGAATGGGATATGGGAATGTCATTGGCTTTGTTCTAACAAAATCTCGTGAGGGGAAAAAATCTGGATATGGTTATGATTATGAGTATGGCAACTCATGGGCTAAACAATCCAATAATAGTAACTTGACTCAACTCGAACAAAAAAGCTAGTAACTACAACAACTGGTGAGTCTGTCGTCTTGGGCTCACCGGTTGTTTTATGACTTCAGAAACACAGTTCCAACATCTATCTGATGTTAAAAACAATGATATCACCGCTGTCGAACTGCTCCCCTTTCATTGCACACTCTCTAAACAGCTCATCAAACAGACCATGAAAAACGCTTCTGTTTGGCTTACACATAACAACGCACTATTAACATGGAACGTTAATGTTAGATTTTGATAAAATCTGCGACTCACTTAAAACGTTTGAAAATGAACAACGCTGATTATGGGTGTTAGTGAGCAAAAATATCTGACGTGGTCAACCTATTTGAAACAACTCAGTTAAGCTACTTTTTTCATATCCATAAATTGTTCTTCAAAATCATTAGGAGAGCAATAGCCTAGATAGGAATGTAGGCGAGTGCTGTTATAGAACATGGAAATGTCATTCAATATATCCTGCTGTGCTTCATAACGTGTTTGGTGGCTTTTCCACTGCACGCGCTCCTGCTTTAGACTACCAAATAAGCTCTCGGCAACCGCGTTATCCCAGCAGTCACCTCTGCGACTGATGCTTCCTTTGACGTCATGCCCCTCGACTCTCCAAAAGTGTTCTAAAGGGTTTGCTGACATATTGTGAACCCTGATCAGAATGATGGACCAGTCCAGCCTGTGGTTTGCGTTGCCAAATGGCTATTGCCAGTGCATCATAGACCAGTCGGACTTTCATACGTGAACTCATGCTCCACCCCACGACTTTTCGGGAGTACAGGTCAATGACAACGGCCAGATATAAGTGATATCGGCGACATCAACCTGATCGGGCTGGATGGTCGAAAAATTACGTTCTATCAGATTACCGTAAACCGGTTGTTGATGATCACTGTTGGTAGTGACTTTGTATTTCTTTCATCAGCTTTCTGGCCTTGTTGCGACTGACTGGGAAACTTAATGCATTCAGAGCCTCCTTCATGCGACGACTGCCGTAGCTATACTCCGATTCATGAGTGATGAATTTGACCCATGCCAGCATTTCCTGATGAACAGGACAGACTGCCAGCAGCCTCTTTTCGGCTGTAGCCTTGCTCAATAACAAGGCTAACAGCGTCTTCTTTAAACTCTTTTGTATGTTTCTTTCGGGTGGTCATTTTTCTTTCCTCAGTTAAGTTAATCTTACTTAAGCAACACCTCGGACAGTTTTCAGTATGAAACATACTTAAAACTTGTAAGATGTTGACATTTAATAAGTTTTCGTTTTTATGTGAAAATACAAATATCATTATAAAACAACAATTTAAAAAAAATGTCCGAAGTATTGTTAAGGAGCCTCTGATCAAGTCCGAACAATATTGGAACCGAGGCTTTAGCCTCGCCTAACGTATTGAGACTCAACAACCACCAGCTAAAGACTGGTGGGTTAGTATTAAGGACTAAAGTCCGGATACGGGTCACAAGACCCGTCTAGTCTTCAGTCCTAAAATTATCATCACCTTTGGGCTCAAAGTGATGCTC
>CACVAY010000118.1 GCA_902727985.1 uncultured Thiotrichaceae bacterium
CGAACCTCCACACAAACTTATTTGCTTGTCTTGTTAATCAGCTCACAGATGCTTCGATCTGTGTGGTCTGCGACGTTGTTGCCGTGTCGAGGATGCGCATTATAGGGGGATTTTTTTTTGCGTCAACTGCTTTTTTCATTAATTTACAATTATTCTTGCAAACTTGCGCTTTCCTATCTGAAAAACAGCCTCATTACCCTTTATAATCAATAAATTACGATCTTCTACTTTTATTCCATCAATCTTCACCGCACCCTGTTTTATCATACGAAATGCTTCTGATGTACTTGGCAGCAAGCCCGCACCTTTCAGAACATGGGCAATTGGCAAACCTTCTCCATCTGCTAAAAGCTCAACTTCAGGCATATCATCAGGCATTGCTCCTTTTTGGAACCTTGCAATAAAGTTCGCTTGCGCTTTTTCCGCATCCTCTAATGAGTGAAACCTCTCTATAATCTCTTTTGCTAGCTCAAATTTGATATCTCGGGGGTTCAGTCCTGCATCCACTTTTTCTTTGTACCCATCCACTTCTTCTATAGACTTAAAACTTAGCAACTCAAAGTAACGCCACATCAGATCATCGGAGATTGACATGATTTTTCCAAACATTTCATCAGGCGCCTCATCGATACCTATATAGTTACCTAAAGACTTTGACATCTTTTGTACACCATCAAGACCCTCTAACAGAGGCATCGTGATAACCGTTTGTTGAGATATACCATATTGCTTCTGCAATTCTCGCCCAACTAATAAATTAAATTTTTGATCAGTCCCACCCAATTCGACATCTGCTTTCATCGCCACGGAGTCATATCCCTGAATAAGAGGATACAGGAATTCATGAATAGCAATTGATTGACCTCCTTTATACCTTTTACTAAAGTCATCACGCTCCAGCATCCTCGCAACTGTATGTTTCGCAGACAGCTGAATCATTTCAGCAGAGGTCATTGCCCCCATCCACTCTGAGTTAAACATCACTTTCGTTCTATCAGAGTCTAAAATCTTAAAAACTTGCTCTTTATAGGTAGCGGCATTTTCTTGAACCTGCTTAGGTGTCAACGGAGGGCGTGTTGCCGACTTTCCCGTTGGATCACCTATCATGCCTGTAAAATCACCAATCAAAAATAGAACCTCATGCCCCAAATCCTGAAACTGCTTTAATTTATTTATAAGTACAGTATGCCCCAAGTGCAAATCTGGAGCAGTTGGGTCAAATCCAGCCTTTATTCTAAGGGGCTTCCCAAGCTTGAGTTTTTCCAGCAACTCCGACTCAACAAGGATTTCTTCAGCTCCACGAGAAACCTGTTGCATTTGCGTATCATGATCTAACATTTATCAGCACCATAGGTTTGACTTTTAATCTAATAACGTATAAAAAGGCTGGGATACTAGCAGATCTTCGTTTACAAATACGAAAATTTGATATTTTGGGGAACAAATAATAAGGCAGATGAGACTGATACCTCATCATCCAAAGTCATCAACAAAGTTCCATTTTTGGAGCCCTTGATCTAAATGTTATTACCGCTTAGAACATTATGGTTACTCGCTTCATCAACAGAGGTATTATGTTGTATTGCGTTGGAAGGGCATTTAGCCTAACCCGCTCGGAGGATAGATTGAAAAACGACACGTTGGTTTCCAACTTCAAGAAAGAGAAGGACTGGAATCAAGTAATGAGTAACTTTGAGTTACCATCTACCATTGACATAGACAAACCTTCTCAATTAAAAACTGAAGATCCCGAAATACCGAGACCTAGCAGACCTGCTTACCTTTCTAAAGTTTTTATATTTACTGGTATAGCAGTCGCACTTGGCAATGTCCCTCTTCAGTCAGCTTATCAAGAAGCAAACACCAAGTATACTGCTCTTCCTGAAATTACTCCCCCTGTAGTAGCTCTTCAGGGGGAAATTCTGGAGGAGGCCAAAAAACCTGCCAGCAGCACTCAAGCGTCAAAGACCTTCGCTAAAGCAGTGGCGACTGCAAATAAACAACCAACCACTTTTAATCGAATTAAAGTCACCAAAAACTTGACGTTACCTCAAACATCTCTATCTAAATTAGTTGTTAACCACAATACTTTAGATATCCACCTAACCCCAGATAACTGGATTACACACACCGTCAAAGGCAATGAATCTATTACTAGAATTATGAGGAAACACGGTCTTTCGAGAGAAGTTTCCGCCCTGAAAGACAATCAAACAATCAACAGCAAATTATCCTCGCTCAAGAGCGGCGATATTTTGCGCATCAAAAAAACTAACAAGAAACTTGTTGAGCTGATTAAGTACTCACCAAACAGTAAAAATGCCTTCGTGATCTCCAAGAAAGGCGACAGTTTAAAAAGCACAGTCAAGAGCAAGCTCTTTGAAACTCGTCAAGACCGCATTACACTTGCGATTAGCAACTCATTTATCTTTGACGCCAACCGTCAACAGATCCCTAAGGAACTGACTAAACAAGCATCTAAAATATTTAATCGCGACTTCGATCTAACTAACGAACTTCGCAAAGGTGATCAAATCACTTTCGTTTATGAGCAAATCTTTCATAACGGTAATTTGGTAGCAAATCACGATATTGTTGCATCTGAGCTTATTCACAACAATCGATCACATCGTGCAATACGCTTTATTCACCCTGATGGTAAAAAAGAATATTTTGATGACAGGGGTTATGAACTAAGCAAAGCGTTTAAACGTCGTTCACTTCAAAGCGGCTATCGAATTAGCTCCAAATTTGGCTCTAGAAGACATCCCACTCGAAAAGTTCACCACAAGCACACAGGAACAGACTATGCAGCTAAACATGGCACTCCTGTTACCGCAACAGGTAATGGCTACGTAAAGCACGTTGGTCGTAAAGGAGCCTACGGACGTACTATTGTTATCAGCCACAATGGCGGCTATACAACACTGTATGCCCACCTTTCCAAATATGCTAAAAGCTTAAAGAAGGGACAGCGCGTATATTTAGGTGACACAATTGGTTACGTTGGATCAAGCGGGCGCTCTACGGGACCTCACTTACATTATGAGTTCCGTATTAATGGCGTACCGCACAACCCTGAAGAAGTAAAGTTACCGAATATGATTTCCTTAAATGACTCCGAAAGGAAAAAATTCTTAACAGCCTCAAGAAACCTTATTCGACAGCTTGACGTTTTAAAAAGATTCGCAAAAGAAAAAGTTGATATTTCTACCGACTTTGGCGGCTAGTTAAAACTACAGGAGCATAAACTATGCAACAGAAAAAAAGCATATTTCCAACATGCTTTTTTTCTGTTACACCAGCCATTTACCCGCTACTTTCATCACATACAGAACAACGGACAAAAGCCACGGCCTGACTACCCCTCTCCTTCCTTAGACTGCATCCAACTCATATCAGCGCTTTTTCGGCCATAAAAATAAACATCAGACACACTTTCCTCTAGCTGAGTTAAACGCCAGAAAGATAGATAAGAAATAGAAAGTTTGCCAAAAAAAGGCCCACTAGGGTTTAGCGGGCAAAGGGGGTAATTCTTGTGATTGGTGGCCGAGGACAGAATCGAACTGCCGACACGAGGATTTTCAATCCACTGCTCTACCGACTGAGCTACTCGGCCAAATCAGACGCGCATTACAGCGTTTTGGCCTACATAAGTCAAGTCATAATTCGGATAAAATTTAAAAATCCTTCTAATAAACCTGTTTCATAAACTTAAGCTATTTATATCATTATTTTTGACAAATATCACCTATAGATTTCTTCAATCAATTAATAAGTATAATTTAATATTGCCGTTTCAAAAGAACATAAATCGCACCTGTTCCACCATCTACAGGCAAAGCAGAATGAAATGCAAGAACTCGCCCATGATAACGTAACCAATGGTCTACCTTCCTTTTCAAAACAGGGCCTTTATGAGAAGAACGATTCCCCTTACCATGTATTACTCGCACACAGCATTTTTCGAGTTGATTCACATTTTCCAAGTAGGGCATTAAAAGCGCTTTAGCTTCCTTTGCATTCAAACCATGCAAATCAATTTCATCGGATATACGATAATGTCCACGTCGTAATTTACGAAAGATTCTTCTCTGGACTCCATCAGCACAAAAACTCAAGACATCACCCGGTTGAATATCCAAACCTTCGAATTCATCCGATAGCATATCTTTGAGAACCTGCTCCTCATCCTCTATGGTTTTCATCGGTTTTGCTTTGGGTTTTGGGGTATCATGAACAACCTGATTATGTTGAATAGGTACAACACCCTGCATGGCGTCGAGAAATTCAGAGGTTGCGTCTGGGTCCTTTTTTGTTGTCATGTAAAACCTGTTATGAATATTCTTTTAAGTAACGACGATGGATACAACGCACCAGGGCTACAAGCATTAAGAATATCACTGATGCAATTTGCCACGGTAATAACCGTAGCACCTGAAACAAACCGTAGTGGTGCAAGTAACTCATTGACCTTGGAAACCCCATTAAGAATTACAGATCGTGGCGAAAATATCTACAGCGTGAATGGTACACCTACAGATTGTGTCCATCTTGCCCTTACTGGACTCCTGAAAGATGAACCAGATATTGTTATCTCGGGCATTAATGCAGGCGCCAACATGGGCGATGATGTCTTATATTCAGGAACTGTAGCCGCAGCGATGGAAGGTCGTTTTTTAGGTCTGCCTGCCATTGCCGTATCTTCATGTTCTTTTGGACTTGAACATGTGCAAAGCGCCGTCAAAACGATTGAATTACTATTTAAGCAAATGAGCCATTTTCCCGATAAAGAAGATACAATCTTAAACATCAATGTCCCTAACTTACCCTGGAATCAAATTCAGGGGATGCAGAGTACACGCCTAGGAAGAAGACACAAGGCTGAGCCCGTTATCAATACAAAAGACCCTCGCGGAAATGATATTTATTGGGTAGGCCCTCCTGGAGAAGAGCAAGATGCAGGTAAAGGAACTGACTTCTACGCAATTAATACACAATTTATATCAGTAACCCCGATCCATATCGATCTTACCCGATATCAAGCTCTGCAAGACACTGCCGATTGGTTGGAAAACATTACTCTATGAGCAAGCTAGATATAGAAGGCGTTGGCATGACTTCCCAACGCGCAAGAGACCGATTAATCCAAGAGCTAGAACAAAAAAGCATTAAACATTCAGGTATTCTAAATGTGATGCGTAAAATTCCACGACATTTATTCATGGACACCGCTTTTGCAACACGTGCCTATGAAGATACCGCTCTACCCATCGGACATGGACAAACGATTTCCCAGCCTTATACCGTCGCTAAGATGACAGAACTTTTACTTGAAGGCTCAACACCTGAATATGTTTTAGAGATTGGAACAGGATCAGGCTATCAGGCAGCTGTCTTAGGTGCCTTCGTAAAAGAATTACATACGGTAGAAATTATAGAACCACTCTATCGTCGCTCTCGCGATCTATTATACGACTTGGGCTATCGGAATATTCGCACCCATAGAAGTGATGGAAACTGGGGATGGGCACAAGCTGCGCCTTATGATGCAATCATTGCAACCGCTGCTCCTGACGAAGTTCCCAGCGAACTTCTAGGGCAATTAAAAATAGGCGGCAAACTGGTTATTCCTGTTGGTAAACAAAACAGCGCACAAATGCTCACTGTTGTCGAAAAGACGGGGGAAAATAGCTGGGATAAAAAAATGGCGGAGGCTGTTCAGTTCGTACCCTTTGTATAAACCCCTAAAGTTAATTTTCCCTTGATAGCACAACCTCATAGTCTTACTTGCTGAATGTGCAATTTAAGAATACTATTCTGATAAAGGGCAAATAATAAAAGGTAGTGGGTGACCTCATGCAAAAATTGAGTACTCTATTAGGTAGCATCTTACTGACAGGCTGTTCGCTTGCCATTGAACCAAATTTATCGCAAAGACCCATTCCAGCGGCAGACCCTATTATTATAAATACATCGCCAACCACGATTAAAGCACCAGTCAGCGAGTTGGAAGAGACTTCAGCTATAAAATCACCCAAAGAAGGTGAGGCTTATTACATTGTCAAAAAGAAAGACACTGTTTTTGAGATCATGCGACAAACAGGCGTCGACTGGCAAACCATTATTGAGCTCAACGATTTAAAAGCTCCAAAGTATCAAATTCACCCAGGACAACAACTCCGCATTAAATAATGCGTCTTTATAAGAAAAGTTTACAAATCAGCCGTTTCTTCATCAATGATACTGACACCATTGATAAACCGGTCCACTTCCTTGAGATCAATAATACCGACCACCTTTGCTGAAATATCACCCTCAGGCGAAACTAAATAAGACGTTGGAATCCCCATCAATATACCAAATGCATCAAGCGTTGACTCTTGTACAGGTGCCAAGGTGTAGTTAATAAAATAATCATCTTCAAACTTCTTCAATCCAGCTATGTCTGTACCACCGGCATCTAAACCAATGACAACGGCATTTTCTTTATTATTATCAGAAAACTCTATGAGGTCAGGTATCTCTTCCAAACAAGGAGGACAATAGGTTCCCCAATAATTCACAAGCAGCCACTTCCCCCTGTATTGTTCCGTATTGTGTTGTTTGCCATCAATATCGACAAAAGCAAAGTCTTCGATCTTGTCTGAGGCAAAGCTTGAAGAGATTAAAAAGCTACTACAAATAAACAAAAAAGACGCAAATAGTTTCATGGACTTTATTTCCCTTATGAACCAAAATAGCACTCTAGAAGAAAGTTACTTCAGGAGAAACCGCATAATGACAGACGGCGTCATCATATATCACAATCCCCGTTGTTCAAAATCCAGAGAAACACTTAAGCTACTGGAAGATAAGGAAATCACACCTTCGGTTGTGAAATATCTTGATACACCACCCAATCCCGATACGCTCAGTGACATTTTACAGATGCTAAAAATTGAAGACCCACGTCAATTAATGCGCACCCATGAGCAGGAATACAAAGACAACAACCTTGCTGATTTATCTTTAAGCAGAGATGATTTAATTAACGCAATGGTAAAGTTTCCAAGAATCATTGAACGCCCTATCGTCATCTCCAACGGAAAGGCAGCTATTGGTCGTCCTCCTGTTAGTATCCTAGACATCCTATGAGCAAAAACATCCTAATCTTATACTACAGTCGACATGGATCTACAAAGATCATGGCTGAACTGATAGCAAGAGGTGTTGGCAAAAACACAGACTGCGAGGCTATCCTCAGAACGGTTCCTGAGGTATCAGAAGTCTGTGAGCAAGTTGAAGAAAGCATTCCACATTCTGGTGCACCTTACGCCACACTAGAGGATCTTCAACAATGTCATGCCTTAGCTCTGGGAAGCCCAACACGTTTTGGCAACATGGCCGCACCATTGAAGTACTTCCTCGATAAAACGACTTCGGAATGGTTTAGCGGCAGTCTGGAAGGAAAACCAGCAGGTGTTTTCACTTCGACCTCCAGTATGCATGGCGGTCAAGAAAGTACTTTGCTGAGCATGATGATTCCCTTGCTTCACCATGGCATGTTAATCACAGGCCTTCCGTATTCAAACTCTCAATTACTGAATACACAAACAGGCGGCACCCCCTATGGTCCCAGCCATGTATCAGGTACAGATAGCAACGCTCCTATCTCAGATGATGAGAAACAGCTTTGCATTGCTTTTGGTGAGCGCCTCGGAAAATTAGCATGAGCGTAAAATACCTCAAGCTCTGGCATACCTCGTCCATTGTCGGCCTGCTTGGCCTAATAGCTCTCATTATTCTGTGGAATGGCTGGCTTGCTCCACAACAGACATCACCAAAATCACTAGAAATTGCACTATTCACAGCCCCTCTGCTGTTTTTTGTAAGGGGCGTCCTACATGGACGCTATCAAACACTTGTACTCGTCATGTTTATCGCATTAACCTATGCATTGCTTGGTACATGGTATGCATTTACGCCAAATGAGGGGCTCTATGGCACATTGATGATCATTTTAAGCATACTCTTGTATACTGGTGCCTATTGTTACACCCGAACCATCATGATTCGTGACAAACAAGCAGAAGCTGAGAAAACCAAGCCCCACAAATAAATTTAAAAAAACAACAGTATGACCTATAATGGTAATAGCCGTTATGCCGTCCGATGTGGAAGTCTTTTTATTCTCTGCATTTGATTCAAGGACTTTGGTTGATTGGCTTGGGTTTTCATGGAAAGTAATCTCGATAAAAAAAGAACTAATAAACACAGATTTACCCGAATCTAACTTTGCTTGAGTGTAAATGTTTTACGGGGAACCTGATCTCAGTACAAGATCTAAGTAATTAGACGGGGCGATATCATGAATAAACTACTTGAATACTCTCAATTCACCTACCTAATCGAACTGATTGCGATTGGCTTGCTTGCTGTCGCAATTTTAGGTGTAACTCTTTCGATAACCTACCGCCAAATCTCTGCTAAAAAGAAACACGCCAAGCTTTCTCTGTTGAACCAACAGGCAGAGGAAAAATCGTATATTATCCAGAAAAAGCTGGACTCACTAGGCAATATCGAGAAAAATTTTCAAGAAAATATCAATGCTTCAAAAACTCAGCTTGAAGCAATTCAAGATGAACAAAATGCAACTTCCGAACGAGCTGATGAAATCGAAAAACGTGCTGAACATATTGCGCAACTAGAAAACGAAATGAAAAACACCATTGATACCATTACTGAACGCTTAAACCATATCCAGACATATTGGGATAAGCAATTAAACGACACTGTAAATACCATTAACCAGATCAATGCCAAGCTTGATGACGGTTTGCAACGGACGATTGAGCAAGAACGGATTGCAAACAATTTGATGCTTGAACTAACAGATAAATATGGCTCTATTTCTACACTTTCCGATGTGGAATCACCCATGCAACAACAAATCCAGGGAAACTTACTTGCTTCTCTTGAGGAGTCTGAGAAATTATTGACTCAGTTAAAAGGGTACCAAACAAAAGCAGAAAGCTCATTTAATCATTTCAGTGAAGAAATGAACGGCTTCGAATCACAAGCTGTTAAGCAGTTTGATGCTGTATTCAATACAGCAGATATCGCCCGACAAGAAATGAACGCAAGCCTAGCTGAGAACCCTGATTATGTGCACAAGCTTCATAACACAAATGATGATATTGATAAAAATAACGATAAACTAGAACCGGAAGCTATTACTGACAAGCCGCTTTCAGAACTGACTCTTGAGGGTGTTGAAAGAATTGAACTCACAAAACCAGGTGAAGTTGTTGTATCCGGTGCGTTGGAAGATGATGATACTATTATCCCTGCCCCAGCTGAAAAGTTGGTGGAACAGTCAGTAGGAAATAGAAAAGAAAAAGAAAAATCAACGTTAGCTGATCGTGATGACCGCCCAATTATCAATATGTCTTCAGCCGAGGATCTTACTGACCCAGCATTACTCGAGAAGTACGGTGGCTATAGTAACGACAGCGATAAAAAGCAGGCTTCCCTTTTATCAAAAATACGTAAACACGGCTCTTAAACGAACAACACAGGCAGGTAGTATGTATTCTTCATACTGCCTCTATAACCCCCCCATCTCTCCTCTATTAAATCAGCCTGATTTTGTAATTTCTAAAACGCTGATATGATACAACTCTATTTTTTGAGCAGACAAGTACATCATGCAAGTAACATTAGCCAACCCAAGAGGATTCTGCGCAGGCGTAGATCGTGCAATCGATATCGTAGACCGAGCCCTAGAGCAATTCGGCGCACCTATCTATGTCAGACATGAAGTTGTACATAACCGTTTTGTGGTAAATAACTTACGGGAAAAGGGAGCTATCTTTGTTAATGACCTTGATGAAGTCCCTGATGACAAGATCGTTATCTTCAGCGCACATGGCGTTTCGAAAGCAGTACAAAATGAGGCCAAAAGCCGTGGCTTAAAAGTTTTCGATGCAACCTGTCCTTTGGTAACCAAAGTACATCTTGAGGTACTCCGCTATAGCCGTGAAGGTCGTGACACTATTCTCATCGGACATAAAGGCCACCCTGAGGTCGAAGGCACTATGGGGCAATACGATACCTCGTTCGATGGTACAATCTATCGCGTAGACTCTGTTGAAGAGGTCAATGAACTCAAAGTAAAAGACCCTGAACTCACCGCATTTGTTACACAGACTACACTTTCAGTTGATGATACATCAGTGGTTATCGACGCTCTCAAGCAGCGATTCCCAAATATCAAAGGCCCGAAGAAGGATGACATTTGCTATGCCACACAAAACCGTCAGGATGCACTCAAACGCTTAGCAGGTATGTCAGATGTTATTCTCGTTGTTGGTTCTCCTAATAGCTCCAACTCAAACCGCCTGCGCGAACTCGCACAAAAGAAGGGGGTAAATGCGTATCTTATCGATGGTGCTGAAGATATCCAGGAAGAATGGTTAGACGGAAAGGACAAGGTTGGCCTAACCGCTGGCGCATCAGCTCCAGAGATTCTCGTCAAAGAAGTCACAGATCGGCTACAAGAACTGGGCGCAACAATCATGACTGATGACCAGGGCATCACGGAAACAATTTCTTTCGTACTCCCTAAAGAATTACGCCACTAAAGCATGTTGGACTGGCAAGAAATAAGCCAATCACTAAGTCATTCACTGAATCGTGATATCTCATTGCGCACACCTTCAAGTGTCCGTGGTGGCTGTATTAACCAAGCATGGAAAACACACGATCAGAATGGTGAGCTGTATTTCATAAAAAGCAACACTCCCTCCCGCTTGAGTATGTTTGAAGCTGAGGCAGAGGGACTACAGGCTATCGAAAATAGTCAAGCAATTCGCAGCCCCAAAGTCTTTACTACCCAACAACAAGCGACTGCTTCTTACATCGTCATGGAATATATTGCCATGCAGAGTTGTTCAAACATGATTCTGCTTGGTCAACAGTTAGCTGCCATGCACAAACAAAAAAGGTCACGTTTTGGTTGGCATCGCGACAATACCATTGGTGCTACACCACAAAGCAATCAACAGCATCAAGACTGGGTTACTTTCTGGTGCAAAGAACGTTTGGTTTTCCAACTAAACCTGGCTAAGCACAACGGCTTATCCAACAAACAATACGAAGATGGTCTCAAACTTGCCAATAATGTATCGGTCTTTTTTGATAGCTACAGCCCTGTGGCAAGTCTTTTGCATGGCGATCTCTGGGGCGGTAATTGTAGCCAGGATTTAACTGGCAATCCGGTCATCTATGATCCAGCAGTCTATTTCGGCGACCGAGAAACTGATCTTGCCATGATGGAGTTATTTGGCGGTTTCTCATCGTCCTGCTTTGATAGCTATGCTGAACACTACCCGATTGATGAAGGCTACTCAACCCGCAAAACGCTCTACAATCTGTACCATATTCTCAATCACTTTAACCTATTTGGTGGAGGTTACGGTACACAGGCTCATGGTATGATTCACCGTCTTCTCGCTGAACTCTAAAGCATCTAACATGACTCAACAATGGCAATTCTTGCTTGATCGCGGTGGCACCTTTACCGACATCGTCGCGAAATCCCCCGAAGGCACTTATTTCACACACAAACTTCTTTCTGAAAACCCCGCCCAATATCAAGATGCTGCACTGACTGGTATTCGCCAAATTCTTGGGATTACTGAGAATAAAGATATTCCCACGCAACACATTCAACATGTCCGAATGGGAACAACCGTCGCCACCAATGCGCTACTCGAAAAAAAAGGCGAACCTTTTGCGCTAATCACGACAAAAGGATTTGGCGATGCACTGCGTATTGGTTACCAACAAAGGCCAGACCTGTTTGCTATTGATATTCAACTACCCGATATGATTTACTCTGAGGTACTTGAGGTATCAGAGCGTATTCTTGCCGACGGCAGCATCGAAGCCTCTCTTGACCAAGAGGATACCCGGAAACAACTACAACAACTCTTTGATAAAGGCATAAAATCTATTGCCGTCCTTCTCATACACGGCTACCAGTACACTCAACACGAGAAGCAGATTAGTGGGATCGCCCAAAGCATTGGTTTTACCCAAATCTCGCTCAGTCATGAAATCAGCCCACTCATTCGTTATATTCCACGCGGTCATACCACTGCTATTGATGCCTATTTATCACCCATATTAAAGCATTACACACAACACATCACGCAACACATTCCAAACACTGATGTGCGCTTCATGCAGTCCAACGGTAGACTTACAGAAGCCGATAGGTTTAATGGTAAGGATGCTATTCTTTCAGGGCCAGCAGGTGGCATTGTTGGCATGGTAAAAACAGCTGAGCAAGAAGAACTTCATCAACTCATTGGCTTTGATATGGGAGGTACATCCACAGATGTGTGTCACTACGATGGAGAATACAAACGTAGCAACGAAACAGTGGTAGCAGGTGTCACCATTAGCACACCGATGCTACAAATTCATACCGTTGCAGCTGGTGGAAGCTCCATTCTGCATTTTGATGGCATGCGCTTTATCGTTGGGCCGGACTCAGCAGGTTCATATCCTGGTCCACTTGCCTATCGACACAATGGCCCACTAACCATTACCGATTGCAATGTTTATCTAGGAAAATTGCAGCCTCAATATTTCCCCGCTTTGTTCGGCGAAAACGCGAATGAAACACTCGATCAAGAGAAAGTATCAAAAGCCTTCGAAGTACTATCCATCGAAACCCAAAAAACAGCAGAAGCTACAGCACAGGGTTTTTTGAATATTGCTGTCAATAATATGGCAAATGCCATCAAACACATCTCCGTACAACGCGGATATAATGTTACTAATCATATCCTCTGTTGTTATGGTGGGGCAGGTGCCCAACATGCTTGCTTGGTCGCAGATGCATTAGGTATGAAGAAAATTTTCCTGCATGCATATTCTGGCGTGCTATCAGCCTTTGGCATGGGTTTGGCAGATACGGGCAGCATCAAGAATCGTACTCTGAATATCCAATTATCCGAAAAAAATACATCTACCATACAAGAATCACTCAATGAACTAACTCTCCAACTACAACATGAATACCCCATATTTAGCTACATAAGTCATAAGCTACATTGTCGCTACGCAAATTCTGATTCAACACTTACAATCGTTCATGATGACATAGATATCGTCAGAGCCTCATTTCATCAACAACATTTGGAGCGTTTCGGCTTTAACGATGAAAATACGCCTGTCACAGTCGAGAGTATAGAGGTGGAAATTGCTCAGGAACATCAAACAGCAAGCCCTAAAATCAACATAAGCACGAAAAGAAAAGTACTAGTGCCATCATCAACACATAAGGTTTACTTTAATGATGAATGGGTAGAAACACCATTTTATCAACGTGAGCATTTAGGCATTGCCACAAAAGTTACTGGGCCAGCGATCATTATTGAAGATACATCGACCGTCGTCATTGAGCCATTTTGGCAAGCTACAGTCACATCGCTCAACAATCTTATTTTGGAGAAACAACAACAGTCCGAAACTTTGATCAGCCTTGATATCCAACAGGTCGACCCTATCCAACTCGAAATCTTCAACAAGCAATTCATGAATATTGCTGAACAAATGGGCTCGGTTCTGGAAAACACTGCGGTTTCGGTCAATATTAAAGAACGTCTGGATTTCTCCTGTGCCATCTTCGATCCTGATGGTCAGCTGGTTGCCAATGCACCCCACATGCCAGTCCACTTAGGCAGCATGAGTGAAAGTATCAAAAGTGTCATTGCTGAACACGGAACTCGCATGCAAGAAGGTGATGCCTATGTTTCCAATGACCCTTACAATGGTGGAACGCACCTGCCAGACATCACCGTTATCCTCCCTGTATTTCAAGACCAACAAGCTATCTTCTATGTTGCAGCGAGAGGGCATCATGCTGATATTGGCGGTACAACACCGGGATCTATCCCTCCAGACAGTCAAAGCATTCACGAAGAAGGCATCTTAATCGATAACATTCCGCTCTTAAAAAACGGCATACTCCTTGAAGAGACTATTCGCGAGCTTTTGGCTAGTACAGAGTACCCTTCTCGAAAAATTGACTTCAATATTGCTGATCTCAAAGCACAACTCGCAGCCTGCCAAACAGGCACCAAAGAACTTCAAACATTAATTTCCATCTATAGCTACCCAACTGTCGCTGCCTATATGCGATTCGTACAAAACAATGCTGAGGAGTGTGTAAGAAGGGTTATTGAGAAACTTCACTCAGGCAATTTCCAATACTGCATGGATGATGGCACATGTATTAAAGTTGCTATCCACATCAATCACAATACGCGTTCTGCCGTCATTGATTTCACGGGTAGTAGCACAGAACATCCAGGGAACTTCAATGCACCTGTTGCTATTACCAAGGCAGCCGTTTTATATGTATTCCGGTGTTTAGTCGATGACGATATCCCTCTTAATGAAGGCTGCTTAAAGCCACTCAATATCATTATTCCCGAAAAAAGTATTCTCAACCCAAGCTATCCTGCGGCAGTAGTTGCAGGAAATGTTGAAACCTCTCAGCTAATTGTTGATTGTCTGTTTGGTGCATTGGGAACAATGGCTGCAGCACAAGGCACCATGAATAATGTCACGTGGGGCAATGCCAAACATCAATACTATGAAACACTCTGTGGTGGGGCAGGTGCAAGCGCAAATTCAGCGGGCACAGATGCCGTCCACACCCACATGACCAACTCTCGTCTTACCGACCCAGAAATACTGGAAACTCGTTTTCCCGTCATCCTCGACAACTTTTCTATCCGTAAAAACTCGGGCGGTGCGGGACAACGGAAAGGTGGGAATGGCATTATCCGCAAAACACGCTTCTTAGAAGATATGACAATATCCTTGGTCACTGGGCGACGCCAGATTCCTCCTTATGGCATACACGAAGGTTACCCAGGTAAGCAAGGACGCAATGCCTTATTGAAGAAAAATACGACTCAAGCTACGGTAATAACCAGCATTGCAAAAATAGATGTTCAACCCGGTGACACACTCATTATTGAAACACCCGGTGGTGGCGGCTACGGAAAACCTGACAAAAATCAAGAACAATGACCAAGCAAATTTCGGGTTACTTGTATTGCAAACTTTTGGTGCTATTCTGCGGGTAACAAATCACTTAAGTTGGAGAAATTAATGGAAATCGATGTTGATGGTACGGTCGTTCAGTTAAGCGAAGCAGGTTGGTTAGAGAATCTTGATGAATGGACACCTGAAATTGCAGTGAAGATTGCAGCTGAAGTCGAAGGAATTGACGATCTAACAGAAGAACATTGGGATATCATTAATCTCACGCGCGAGTTCTTCAATGAAAACAACCAAGTTGCGGAACCTCGTAAATTCATGAAGCTAATGAAGGAACGTTTTGGAAAAGATAGAAGCTCTAATAAATACATTTTCCAATTCTTCCCAAAAGGTGGCTTGATTAAATCAGCAAACAAAATTGCAGGCCTACCCCGCCCTAAAGGTTGTAGCTAACCCCTATTATTCTACCCCACCAGGCCTTGGTGGGGTAATACAGATACACTACTTTTGTAGAACCTTTTCAACCTCAGGCATTTTCTGTGCCAGCATCATCGTCGAATCGGGCATCATCTCATTCGCCATATCCACAATCACCTGCCCTACCCCCTGCACGACACGTGACATTGCTTCATAATCCAAAGTTTTAGCAGTATCTTGATCTGTCTGATATCGTGGATTTCGGGCAGCACCTGTATCCGTAATTCTTATGGCTGGGTAGCCATGTTGCCAATAACTCTGATCATCGGAAACGCCGCCAATCGAAGGAAATATCTCAGGTGCAGTCAGTGAACGTACTGGCAGCTCATCAACTTTAGAAAAGCTGCGTTTAACTTGTCTGACCAAGCCCATGTCTTGTAGGCGTCCCGTCACTTTGATGAAATCTCCCCGCGCAGGATAAAAAAACTTCATAAAAGTATAGGGATAACTTTGAGAGTCAGAATCGCGAGTAAAATAACCAATACCATCCAAGGAAATCATTAATTCCACTTTTTTATGACGCACCTTCAAATCGTTTGCATGATAAAAACTTCCCATTTCCCTGGTGCCATAAAAGGGTTTTTCACCCAATGCGTAAGCAACTAACTCTACTTGTAAAGGAAGGTTTTCATAAGCAGCGAGAATTCTTGCTAATTCAATAAGACCAGAAACACCACTAGCATTCCCATCAGCACCTGGCATACCTTGGTGAGCATCATAATGTGCTCCTATAACAATAACCTCTTTACTCTCAGCAGGGCCAAAAGAAGCTACCACATTATTTACTCGACCCACTCGTGTTACATAATGTTGATACCGCGCTTCCTTCGTATATTGATCGAATTGCTTTTTAATATAACGAGCTGAAGGACGAAGGTTATCGAACTCAGCCATTCGTGGGGAGTAGGTTTCAGACAACGCCACGACATGTTTTTTTAAATTATCCACATAAGCAGGCTCCAACTCAGAAGCACGATCAATAGGTAATAAAGGATTGGTGAGTGCGAACCACAACAAACCACTGACGACTAAAATAATCAGCAGCCAATCAGTCATATATTTATGGAATGATCTGAACATTTTTATAACTTTTACTTTTAAAATTATTACTAGAGGTAAAGCTAAAACAAGCCTTTTACTTGTTGCATAACACTATGATGAGAATATACACCACTTATTTAATAAATAACATGATATTAGCGCACTATCTATCAGTAAT
>CACVAY010000119.1:0-10963 GCA_902727985.1 uncultured Thiotrichaceae bacterium
TGTCCCTAGTAAGCCAATATAGGGAGCATTAGCTCCTATTGAGGAGAGTACGGTTAAGTGATTCGTTAAGGCAATATTGAGTTCATCCGGGTGTGTGTAATTCTCTAGTTTGATTCTGGCATAGAAGGTATATCTTTCGATGATCATCCACACCATAACGAAGCTCATTAGGCCAAGTGTGCCAAAGATAAAATAGTCGAGGTAGAGTTTGATAAATTCCATATAAGACCTGTTGTTGCTTTACCCTTTAAGGGGCAACTTAAAGGGAGACCAAGAGAAATAGAATCATAGTATTAATCATATTGAGCAGACTTGAAAGCGAGCTTAGCCTAAAAACGACATTGCGAGTTTCTTTGGTCAATCCCTAAGGTGTCCAGGTTATTTGTCTGATGCAAAAAGCCCTTAATAGGGGCTCGTTCGACTACCCAGTTATGAGTAGTTAACAAAATGGGTTGACGCAATTGATTATTCCAGGGGCGAAAGCTGGAAGCGTTGCCCTTAAAGGTATCCAGCAGATTTTCTTCAGAAGTCAAATAGCTGCTTAGCGTTTTTACATCGGTACTTTTCGTTGATTGAATAGCTCCGGCAATCGCTTTAACAGCCATCCAGGCAGCCCAGTCGGTATTTGTCATTGGACGTTTGTGCTTTTTCTCAAAACGTTTTTCAAGTTGTGGTGCACCATGGCGATCCCAGGCCCAATGCCACGCCGAGGCTACCAATCCTTCGGAACCCACAATCAGATTGGGTTTAAGAGTTTGATAAGGTGTATTGCGTGCAAATTCACCCTGGGAGTCAGCAATATAAATCGCATCATGGTCACCATTGCTGAGTAAGGCTACATTGTTTTTATCCCGTTCGCGTGGGTCATTGCTCAATACGAAAGGGCGTTTCTCACTGATCTTTAATCCATAACGTTTGGCCGCAACACTAAAGGCGGCGGTGAGCAATTTATCTTCTGCAAGTGGGCCTTCCAGTATTAATACATTGCGCCATTTCTTGGAAATAAGGTATTGCCCCAAGGCATCAGCTAGCATGGCATGACTGGGTAATGTGTGAAAAAGGTTAGGTTGGCATTGTGTTTCACGTAAAGCCGTTTCGTAGGCGGAAGTGTTGAATAAGACGATGTCTTTTTCACGTTGGGTTTTTGCTAATTCAGCTAATGCATTGGCAGGAAGGTCAAGGACAAAAAAACGTACACCACCTGTGTAGAGTTCTGAAATTTTGTTAGAAAGTTCTTCAGGCTTTTTAGCGACTACATGCTGAAGAGCAAAACTTAGCCCTAATTCAGTACCATGAAATTTAATTTCTTTTAAGGCAACCTCTGCCCCAGCAAAAGGTCGTCCCAGTGCTTGGCCCATGAAACGTGCAAACACACGCTTCTTTTTATAACGCGGGTCTGATTTTAGTTCTACAAAACCGATATTTAGCACTTTCTTGCCAGCATCAGGTTCAGCATAGCCAGCAACAGGTAGGAGAAACCCTACTGTTAATACCGTCAGGCTTAGCAATAACAGACTTAGTTTTTCTCTGATCATCGTTTTAATCATCAATGAGTGCCATGTAAGGAACACGACCAACGGGAACAGACTTAATGACTTTGCCTTTTTTGGTATCGATAACAGAAACATCGTCACTCAAACCATTCACCACAAACAGTAGTGATTCGTCGTTATTGAGTTCAGCATTCCACGCACGTTCGCCGACCAGAATGTAGTCTTTGACTTTACGTGATGCGATATCCACGACCGCAACATGGTTAGCTTTACCCATGGCTACGTAAGCTGTTTTTCCATCTTTTGTCATCGTGATGCCTACGGGCGTCACATCTTCAGCTCTAAAGCCTTTGGGTTTGAATTTGACGACTTCTTTTACTGTATTGCTGGCTGTATCAATAATGCTGGTGGATGAGTCAAGTTCACTAGTTACCCACAGTTCCTTGTTGTCAGGTGTCATCGCAAAGCGACGTGGGCGTTTGCCAACCTGAATATTCGCAGTCAGCTCCCAACTAGTTGTATCAATGATATGAACCATATTGGCAACTTCAGAGGTCACAAAAACTGATTTTCCATCAGGGCTAGCCATGACACCTTCAGGCTCTTCTCCCACCTCAATGGTTTGGATCATTTCTTTCTTTTCAGTATCAATAACACCTAATGCGCCATCATCTTCCAATGAGATATAAATATACTTCCCATCAGGACTAAAATCGAAGGCTTCAGGGTCATCTATATCATCGAGTTTATCAATGACTTCCAGTTTAGATATATCAATAATGTCGAGCGACTCCCCGTCACCACAGGCGGCGTAAATTTTTGTTTTATCGTCGTTAAAAGCCAGATGTCGTGGGCGATCCCCCGTTTTGATGGTTTTCACAACGCTATAATCTTTGCCATCTAAAACTGTCACTGCATTATCTTTTTCACTACTTACAAAGATATAGCCCGTGTCCTTTGCGGATGCAGTGCTTATTGATGTCAAGGTTACAGATACAACAAGCGTTGTAAGCTTTAACGTGCTTTTTAAGGGGGGAAGTATGTTCATTATTCCAGTTTCCATAAAGTTGTTGAAATTATTCTAGCAGAAAAGTACCGATTATTGAGTTTGGCCTCTCGCTAAGGAGCCTCCGAACTTTCAGAGGTTTCCTGGCCCTAGATGTTCATTTTCGTCATTCAGTTGCATGTGTTTGTGCTTTGATCATTTTCTTTAACAGGATCTGCTGAAAATTAGTCACCCGTTTCAATTGTAATTGTCATGGTGATTATGATTATGCTGACAATCTATCGTTAGATGTTTGTTTTAAAGTCCAATACTGTTGTCTCCACGTTTTAACTACCGTTTCGTCGTCTGGAGAATAGGGTAATATACGAATTCATGGCTCTACTCTGTTAAAACATGAGGAGCACATAGAAGTATAAGCTGCAACAAGAGAAATGCTATGCCATACACCTCATATTTACGCGCTATGTTGGCGATTATTTACCGCGAAATGGTAAAGTTTTGGCATCAGCGTGGGCGTTTGTTATCAGCGTTGGTAAGGCCTGCACTGTGGTTGGTGGTATTTGCTGCGGGGTTTCAAAATATCTTTGGGGTTTCTATTATCCCGCCCTATGAAACCTACATTGAATATCAGGAATATGTGGTTCCAGGCTTGTTAGGCATGGTACTGCTATTTAATGGCATGCAGTCATCTTTATCTCTAGTCTATGATCGTGAAATGGGGCTGATGCGTTTATTGCTTACTGCGCCGCAACCACGCTGGTTTCTGCTTTTCAGCAAATTAATGGCAGGTACGGTGTTATCGGTTTTACAAGCCTATGCTTTCCTTGTTTTATGCGCTGTGTTTCAGGTTGGAATTCCGTGGGATGGCTGGCTTTATGCGCTACCCGCGATGTTTATTGGCGGCATGATGCTGGGGTCTCTTGGCTTATTACTCTCGGTGTATGTAAAACAATTAGAAAATTTTGCGGGTACGATGAATTTTGTCATTTTCCCGATGTTCTTTATTTCCACGGCACTTTACCCTTTGTGGAAATTAAAAGAATCAGGCGCAGAAGTTGTCTATTACATGGCTAGTGTTAACCCTTTCACCCATGTCGTTGAGCTTATTCGTTTTGCACTTTATGGAAAATTTAATGGGCTTTCTTTGGCGGTTGTTGTAATAGCAACGGTTATATTCTTTCTACTCGCGGTTAGGGGATATAACCCTCAGCGTGGTATGGCGAAAATGTCTAGAAAGCCGAGTTAACACTTTGTCAAAAAGTTGAAGGTAATGAAAATGAAAGTAACGCTTATTCAGTATCTGGTTTGTATGGTCATCTTGCTGATGTCTACTAGCTCTATTGCAAAAGATAAAGAGCAGGAGGCTGAAGAGCTTGAGCCCATTCGTGTCGGTGTACTTAAATTTGGCACAGTCAACTGGGTTTTAGATGTGATTAAGCATCATCAGTTAGATAAGAAAAGGGGCGTGGATCTTCAAGTGGTGCCGTTGGGTTCCAAGAATGCTACTCATGTTGCGATACAAGGTGGTGCGGCAGATATGATCGTATCGGACTGGATTTGGGTAACACGGCAGCGTGCTGAAAAGCGAGATTATACTTTTGTACCTTATTCGAATGCAGTGGGAACCTTGATGGTTAGTCCTGATAGTGGTATTCAGTCACTGGCTGATCTTGAAGGTAAAAAACTTGGGGTGGCAGGTGGTCCAGTGGATAAGACGTGGTTGCTATTACGCGCCTATACACAGAAAAAACAGGGTAAAGATCTGGCGGATTGGGTTAACCCCAGCTTTGCGGCTCCACCATTGTTGAATCAATTAGCGTTACGCGGTGATCTGGATGGTGCTTTAAATTTTTGGCATTACACGGCTCGTCTAAAAGCATCTGGCTTTAAGCCTTTAATCAGCATTCCTGACGTTTTACAAGAGCTGGGTATAGAGCGACCCATTCCCATTATCGGTTGGGTATTTAGTGAAAAATGGGCTGAAGAACATAATGATGCAACACAAGGCTTCCTAAAAGCTGTGCAGGATGCGCAGGATTTGCTAGCTGGGTCTGATGAAGAATGGCAACGGATCAGGCCAAAAATGAAAGCCAAAGATGACCTCATCTTTACCACCTTAAAAGAGGCATTTCGTAGAGGTATTCCCGAGTGTTTTGGGGAGGGTGAGAAACAGGCTGCCAAATCGACGTTTGCTATTTTGGCGGAGCTAGGTGGAGAAAAGCTGGTAGGGAAATCGACCGCATTGAATGAAGGGACTTTCTGGAAAGCGTATCAAAATACGCCCTGTGACGATCAGACAGAACAGAAAAAGGTAATAGCAGATTAACTATTCAAACATGCTTTTTTCGTCATTTTCTCGTTTATATTCCCTGCTAGGCTTGTTGCTGGTGTGGCACATAGCGGCTGTGCTGCTAGCCAGTGATCTATTGCCATCGCCGTTATCTGTTTTTGTGTCAATGTGGGAGCATTTGCAAAGTGGTGAGTTGCTTTATCACTTGGCGATCACTTTGGTTCGTGTTGCCATCAGCTTTGTCATCGCGATGATTATTGGTGTTGCTTTTGGCATGCTAATGGGGAGTCGCCAAATCTGGGATAGAACGCTTGATAGCCTCATTATTCTGGGGCTCAATGTTCCTGCATTAGTGACCATTATTTTGTGTTATATCTGGTTTGGATTGACTGAAACCGCCGCAATTTTTGCGGTCGCTATTAATAAGATTCCCATGGTAGCGGTTGCTATTCGCGAGGGCGCTAGGGCTATAGAAAAAGAATTTCTGGAAGTGGGGCAAGTGTATCGACTGTCACGTAAGGATATTTTCTTTAAAATTTATCTGCCTCAGCTTTATCCTTACCTCTTTGGTGCCGCCAGAAATGGATTGGCATTAATCTGGAAAATTGTTTTAGTTGTTGAGCTTTTAGGGCGTAGCGATGGCATTGGTTTCCAGCTAGGTAACTTTTTCCAGTTTTTCGATATTCGCAGTATTCTTGCCTACACATTTGCTTTTGCTGCGGTGATTTTTATTATTGAAGCATTAATAATGAGGCCCATGGAATCTCGTCTAAACAGGTGGCGTCAATGAATATGTTAGCGGTAGAGATAGACAAAAAAAGCTATCCTAATGGAACCTGCGCTATTGATGGATTGAAGTTCTCCGCACAACAGGGAGAGTTTGTTGCTATCGTTGGGCCTTCCGGTTCAGGAAAAACCACTCTGTTGAATATAGTGGCCGGTATTGATCAGCAGGTTGAAGGCAATATTGTTCTCAATGGGCAGTCACAATTACCTGTTGCGTCAACAACGAAACCAACCACAAAGTACCAAGCAGCAGATATTGGCTTTATGTTTCAGGAGTCGCGCTTAATGCCGTGGCTCACCGTAAAGCAGAATATTCAAATGGTGATGGATAAGGAGCAGGGTGTAGAAACCCCTTATTTATCCCAATTACTTGAACAGGTCGGCCTTGCAGAATTTGCAGATAATTACCCAAAGCAATTATCCGGTGGGATGAAGCGAAGAGCTTCGCTAGTGCGTGCTTTTATCAATCGCCCACCGCTATTGCTCATGGATGAGCCTTTCCAGTCATTAGATGAGCCAACGGCTAATACTCTTCGCCAGATCTTGTTAGTGTTATGGAAAGAAACCAGGCCTACAGTCTTGTTTGTTACTCATACTTTGCGGGAAGCACTTGCGCTAGCGGATCGAGTCATTTTTCTGTCGGATAGACCTTCTCGTGTCATCATGGAATACAGGGTAGATATTCCTCGACCAAGAAAGCTGGAAGATGATGCTATTAATGACTTACATGCACGATTGTTGAATGAATATCCGCAGTTGCTATCCGGTTCACTGGCAGGTTCTCCCTCCGACTCTGCTCAGGCGTCAACAGAAACAGAGATAAAAATATGAATAATCAAACTACCACTCCGACAGCATCACCAGTGGCTCTTTCTGTTAAAAATGTGCATAAATCCTATGGTAAAACCAAGGCATTAGACGATGTGAGTTTTGATCTGCAACAGGGCTTCTATGCTTTGTTAGGCCCAAATGGGGCAGGTAAGAGTACCTTGTTTCAGTTGTTAACGGGTCTTTTTGTACCTGATACAGGGAGCATAGAAGTCTCTGGTATTGATATCAGCAAGCGTTTAACCAATGCACTTGCCAATATCGGTATTGTTTTTCAGCAACCGGCTCTTGATCTGGACTTGACAGTACAAGCGAACCTGACATTTCATGGGCGTTTACGGGGTATGTCTACGCATGAGATTAAAGAACGGTCTCACGATGAATTATCGCGTCTGAAAATAGATGATATAGCCAACAAAACCTGTAGAACCTTGAGTGGTGGTAATCGGCGTAAGGTTGAATTAGTAAGGGCTTTGCTAGGTAGACCGAAAGTATTACTCATGGATGAAGCTACGGTTGGCCTTGATCCAGCTTCCAGGGATTTACTGATGAATTACGTTCATGAACTTTGTGTAGAGCGCAAAATGAGCGTGTTATGGGCAACACATTTAATTGATGAGGCCGAACAGGCTGAACAAGTGCTCGTACTTAATAAGGGTAAGTTGCTGGAACAAGGCAATGCCGAACAGCTCTGTATTAAAACTCAAACAGATAATTTGCTGGATGCTTTTTTACAACTGTCTGGTGAAACAGTAAAACCCACTGAAACACGTCAAATATAGCTTACTCAAGCTTTCCCCATTCTCCCATTAAGGTCTAAATCGAGTTGTTTTTAGCAGATTGCTTTGTGCCCTGTTTACTCGAAGCTTATATATTCCTAACTTGCTAACTTTATGATCAATCTACTAATTCTTGGTAGCGCCCTACGTAATACATTTTCTTGTTAACCCCATACTATCGTGTTCAATATAGATTATGCCAACGGACAACGAGGCTAGCAAATTGGATTACTAGACAAGTATGTTGATAAGGGTCGGAATACATTATAGGTACAACAAAAGTGTGTTTTAAACACCGCACTGTGTAACAAAGAAACAACAAAGCGATTGATTCTAATTGCCTGACTGACCGTTGTTTCTGAGATTTATAACTATTAAATCCGTAGGAGGATGAATCAATGAACAAGATAAACATGACTAAATTGTCGGTATCTTTGGTGGCTCTAATTGCTGCAAGCTCTACTCAGGCTGCTACATGGCAAGCTGGTGATTGGGAGTTGGGTCTTGGCGGCAATATCAATGCCTTTTTTATGAGCACTCAATGTTCAGCAGGAGATCTTGGAGCAGGCGGCGGAACGATGGCTGGCCTAGCTTGTGCGGGTTCTGTCGATGAGAATGGTAATCCAACCGATTCACAGTCCGTGCAAAATGGTCTTTTGCCAGCATCATTAAACTTTAGTGCTAAAACTGAACAGGAAGGCTGGGACATTGGCGCTAATGTTAATGTTTACTACGGTGTTAATTCAAATGATGGCGGCGGCGCTGATGCATTAAAATTCTCATCGGTTGATGCTCGTCAGGTCTATTTAACAGCTGGCAGAAAAGGTGGTGGCGAATTCAAATTAGGTCGTGACTTTGGTTTGTTTGGTTTTGATCCCATTATCAATGATATGAGTTTGGTGGGTGCAGGTGCAAACTTTGTTGCTTCTGATCCTGGTCATACGACATTAGGCGGCTTGGGTTATGGTTATGTTTATACAGACCGTTTGGCACAGATGAATTACACTACTGCTGATATGAATGGGTTCAAAGGCACCTTCGGTATCTTTCAGCCTATGGATGGTAATGGCGCGACGAGTGCTGGAGAGTTAGGCTTCCATGGTAAAGCTGCCTACTCAAAAGGTAATTTTTCTACAAGCGCTACATTCCTTACGCAAGGTGTGAATACGGACGCAGGAACGAGCGAAGATATTCAGGGTTTCGATATTTTTGCTAAAGCCGATTTCGGTAAAGTGGGTCTTGCTGGGTCTTATTTCGATGCAGAAGGTATGACCAGTTTGGCTATTGGTGGTTTAGTATTCCCTGGGTTTGATGCAGCGACAGGTACACCTGAAGAAACAACGGGATATATGCTTCAGGGAACTGTTAAGGCGAGCCCAAAACTCAAGCTTGGCTTGAACTATGCACATAGTGAGCAAGATAAAGTGACGCGTGTAGAAAATGATAAGGTGACAGTAGGAGCTTACTACGGCTTGACTAAGTCACTGACAGTAATGGGTGAATACTCTGATAATGAGAGTAAACTTATCGGAACAGGTACTGATCAGAGCTCTAACGTCAATCTGGGCGCTATCCTTTTCTTCTAGACTCTCATCATGTATTTATTCTCCCTGTGTAAAGCAGGGAGCTTAGCAAAGAATAATTAATGACTCCTTTGAGCCACCCTAGATGCTAAGGTGGTTTTTTTATTATGGATGATTGTTTTTATTTATCATTTATTTACTCAGACATATGAGGTTAATGCAATGGTTCAACTAGCAAATCGTGCTCAAGTCCTTAAGCTCCTCACGGAGTTTGATGAAGTTAAGGATAAACTCACTTCGAATGAGCTAGAGATGTATTCACAAATTAAAGAAAAATACACTACTTCTGATGAAGGCTCATTTGACGACAAAATCTGTCTTGAAGTCATACTAAGAAATGTCAATATTCGACAAGGTTATGGAATGGATAAAGATGAGGCTACGCGGGTTATTAACTTAGAAACGAGTTCCAAAGATAGCGAGAGCTGATTAAGCTAAGGAGTCTTTTTAATCATCTCATTCGTTGCCTTGACTAAAGCCTCAATCATGTCGGGTTCACCTGCAAGGTGTCCGGCATTCGGTAGAATCTGTAGAGTAGAGTGAGTCAATTGTTGATGCAGTCGCCATGAAGACTCAATAGGGCAGGTGATGTCTTTGCGCCCGTGAACTAGCCAGGTAGGTATCTGTTTTATGGCTTCCATATTGTTTAGAATATGGTTCTCTTTGAGGAAGTATTGATTCACCGCGTAATGCGCTTCCAGGCGAATACTACGGATTTGCTTGTCGGTCACATTTTCGTGAGAACCCGCTGCAACTTCTTCCTCTTTAGTTTCTGTGGATGGCTGCGATGTCAGAGTCCAGGTGACAATAGTATCCGTCCAGTCTGACCAGGCTTTCGCCGCTTTTTTATTAAGTGCAGAATCGTCGGAAAATAAGCAGCGATGATAGCTTTGCAGGAGTGTTTCTTCGATTTTAGGGTTTTCAGGTTTTGGAAGAAGGGTGCTCAAGGTGTTCCAAAGTTCTGGATAGAGTCGGCTGACACCATCTTCACAAAAAAACCAGTCCAGATCATGTTTTGAAGCAAGAAAGGCTCCTCTTAATATCATTCCAGAGACATTTTTTGTGTAGTTTTGTGCATAGAGTAGCGCGAGGCTAACACCCCATGAACCAGCGAAAAGCACCCACTTATCAACCTCCAGGTATTGACGAATTCGTTCAATATCATCGACGAGGTGCCAAGTGGTATTGTTATCTAAACAACCATGCGGTGTGGAGCGCCCGCAACCGCGTTGATCAAACAAAATAATACGATAGTGTTCGGGATTGAAATAGCGTCGATGGCTAGCATTGCAGCCAGAACCTGGGCCACCATGAAGAAAAATCACCGGAACCCCGTCAGGATTACCACATTCTTCTACATAGAGCTGATGAGGTGAATCAACATTGATGCTATAGGTCTTAGGGCTCTCTATCTCAGGATAAAGTGGCATTCGTCATCAGTTCCGTATGAGTCTATGGATTTGTAGTAAGCTTCTTGGATGCACGCATATTGCGGAAAACCAGTGGCTTTTCTTCAATTCCATGGCTGGAATTATGCATGGCCTCAGCTTCTATACGTCGAATATCTTCTACCAATTTGCCATGATTCGGGGATTTGGAACAAACGGGGTCAGTATTCGCAGCATCACCAGTCAGCATTAGCGCCTGACAACGACAACCTCCAAAATCCTTTTCTTTTTCATCACAGCTACGACAGGGTTCTTTCATCCAGTCGAAACCACGAAACTTATTGAAATCTGGTGAGTCGTTCCAGATCCAGTTGATGCTGCTATCTTTTACATTGGGTAGCTCTAGGCCAGGAATTAGTCGCGCAGAATGACAGGGCAGAGCCGTTCCATCGGGAGTGATGGTGAGAAAAATATTTCCCCAGCCGTTCATGCAGGGCTTTGGGCGGTCTTCAAAATAATCAGGAACCACATAGAAAATTCGCATTTTCCCTTGCATTTTTTCCTGATATTCATGGGCTATTTTTTCTGCTTTAGTAATCTGCTCTTTGGTCGGTAGTAGTTGTTCTTTATTGTGGTTTGCCCAGCCGTAATACTGTGTGGTTGCCAACTCCAGATAGTCAGCCTCTAAAGCAATGGCAAGTTCTATAATGTCTTTGATCTGATCGGTATTTTGTCGATGCAGGACAAAACAAAGCACCATTGGGTAGCCTTGCTTTTTAACCTGACGTGCCATTTCCAGTTTATGTTGGA